>DASRJX010000048.1:0-2927 GCA_035649235.1 Candidatus Cryosericum sp. | reverse complement strand
ACGAAATCCGCGACGCGGCGGCCCTGGAGCATCCCTTCGGCCTTGTCGAACTCCCAGTGGATGCCGAGGTAGATGCGGCTCTGGCCGTTCTCCTCCTCGGCCGCGGAAAGGCTCGCGAACGTACGCGGGATGCGCGGACGGACGTTGCCCTGGTTGTCCGTGGTCACGCCGTTGAACTCGTCCGACACGAACGTGAAACGGATGCGGTCCGTGCCGTAGAAGCGCCGCAGCGTCTGGAAGAGCGCGCTGCCGAACGTGGCGTGTCCGGACGCATAGGCGGGGAACGGCGGAGTGAAGTTCACTCCCGGCACCACGTTGCTGGCGGGGGCGCCGAGGGGAGTGAAGGAGGGATCGATGGTGGTGTTCGGGTTGCCATCGGTGTCGGCTTCGCGGATGGCGCCGACCGGACGCCAGAACTTGTAGACGTACTTCGATTCCCAGCAGGCGATGCCCGCGTCGGCCATCGAGGTATGCACGAGCGCCAGCAGTCGGGCCAGGTTCTCGACGCGCGTCTGGCCGGTGCCGTTCTGGTTGGCGATGTGCACCGCAATCTGGTTGTAGAGCCGGGGCGGGGCGCTGAGGTTCGGCGTGCCGTCGTAGCCCCAGTAGATCCCGGCGATCGTCTGCTCCGCCGTGCGCTCCGTCGGCGTGATGAGGCCATCGCCGCCGAGGCGCTTGACCTCGTTGAACGCGCGCGTGTACCTCGCGCTGGTCAGGGCGGGCGGGGGCGGGATGCGGAACTGGCTCGCCGAGCGCAGCACGAACGGTTTGACTTCGCCCCACTTGGCGCCGAGAGCGATGGGGATGAGGCTGACCGGGTCCTGCCGCCACTCGCCGGGGCCGGTGCCGGGGATGTAATCGACGCCGACGAGGGGGTCGGGTTGCGCCGAGCCATCGTCGACGCGCCGCGCGAGGATGGCCGCGGCCGCGCGCTTGCCGAGGGCGATGCCCCTCCGTTTCAAGTCGCCGTCCGGGAACTCGTCGAGGTCGGCGGCGAGGAGGCGGTCGAACGTTGCCGTCTGCGCGGGCCAGAGCTTCACCAGCGTGTCGTGGGCGGCCTGGGCGATGGCCACGTTGAGGCCCGTGGGCCGCTGCACGGCGGGGACGCCGCTGTACGAGCGGAAGCGATGGCCGGTGGCGGCGTTGACGGCGTCGAACATGGCGATGTGGACGATCGCCAGCGCCTTGGCCTCGCGGCCAGGACCGAACTGCTCGCGGAAGACACGGGGATCCCCGGCGGGCGGGGGCGTGTGGTCGAGGGCCGTGGCTTCCATCGCGATCTCGTTCCAGCGCAGGAGACGGGCGCGAGGGTCGTCGCCGATCGGCTCGGTCGACAGGTTCGACGGGGCCGGCTCCGGGAACTGCGCGCCCGCGTTGACGCCGAAGGCGTCCGTCGGCGGGGCGGTCTGTCTCTGATCCTGTGGAAGCGCGGAGGTGGCGGCGGCGCTCAGGGCGAGGCAAAGCGCGGCCGCGGCCAGTCGATAGTTGCGAAGGTGCATGGGCGGTCCTCCTTCTGAGGACGCCCGTCTCTACTCAGAACTCGAGGTGCCTCGATCCGCAGGTAGGGGAAGGGGCACGCCCGAAGACGGAAGTGGAGGGACGGGACTCTAGAACGGCGTGAGAAACGCGAGGCCGAGGTCCCGTCGTGCGCCGGGACCCTCCCCTCAAGGCAGGGCCATGGTCCGCCTCGGTCGCGCCGCGGCTGTATGACCCGCGTCACCTCGGCGAAAAAACCGCGTCTGCCTCTCGGCTACAATCCGCGCGTCTCTCCGAAAGGAGCGCGATGTGAGCGATCCAACACCGGGGGCCTCGGGAGATCTCCAGTTCGACAGGGTCGAGCCGGCGGAGGGGCAGCCGGTCTCGCCCACAGCGTGCGCGGCCTGCCAGAAGCCGCTCGAGAGCTTCTACTACCAGGTCAACGGACGCGCCGCCTGTGAGCGTTGCAAGACCCAGATCCAGTACGACGAGGCATCGGGATCGGCGGTCGGAAACCTCCTGCGCGCGAGCGTGTTCGGCCTGCTCGCGGCGCTGGCCGGCGGGGCCATCTGGTATGCGGTGCGCGCGACGACCGGCTACGAGGTGGGACTGATCGCGGTGGTCGTGGGGATCATGGTCGGCAGCGCGGTCCGCGCCGGGTGCCGCCGCCGCGGCGGTGTCGCCTACCAGCTGCTCGCCGTCGCCCTCACGTATTTCGGGATCTGCGTCCAGTACGTGCCGGACATCATCAAGGCCATTCGGGATCAGCCGGCCCAGGCCCAGAATGCGCCCAACCCGGCGACCTCCAACGCGGCCCCGTCCAACCCGGCGCCGTCCAACCCGGCCACCGTCCAGGTCGCCGCGCAGCCCTCGGCCAGTCTTCCCGAGGCTCCGCCCCCTTCGAGCCACTCGGTGCCGGTGCAGATCCTGATCGCGGTCGGTCTTCTCCTGGCCTTTGCGATGGCGGCGCCGTTCCTGGGCGGGTTCCAGAACATCATCGGGATCTTCATCATCGGCTTCGCGCTGTGGGAAGCCTGGAAGATCAACCGCCGTGTGCCGATGCAGATCGAAGGTCCCTTCCGTCTCGGCGCGGCCGTTCCGAGCGGGGAGACGCGCTGAGCACAACCGGAGCCGGCCCCATCGCCGAGGCGGCGGCCGTCCGGAGCTGTCCCGATTGCGCGACGGAATGGGGCAGCGGGCTGCTCGCCTGTCCCGGGTGCCAGCGTCTCGTGCACGGCGACGCGCTGCGGACGCTGGCGCAGGAAGCGGAAAGCGCCGCGCGGGCCGGGGACGTGCCGGCGTCACTCGCGTCGTGGCGCCGCGCCCTCGAGCTCCTTCCCCTGGGGTCCCGCCAGCACACCCTGCTGGCGGAAAAGGTCGTCGCGCTGAGCCTCGAAATCGAGAAGGCGGGGGGATCGAGCGAGCCCGCGAAGGACTCGTCGGGCCGCGCC
>DASRJX010000047.1:0-10308 GCA_035649235.1 Candidatus Cryosericum sp. | reverse complement strand
CGGGAGACGAGGTCTTCGGCGCCAAGACCGGGGCCTTCGCCCAGTACGTCGTGGTCGGCGAGGACCGGTCCGTGGCGGCGAAGCCGGCCAACCTGACGTTCGAGCAGGCGGCCGGCATTCCGATCGCGGCCGTCACGGCGCTGCAGGGACTGCGCGACAAGGGCGGGCTCAAGGCGGGAGAGAAGGTCCTGATCAACGGCGCGTCCGGAGGCGTGGGGACCTTCGCGGTGCAGATCGCCAAGTCGCTTGGCGCAGAGGTGACCGGCGTCTGCAGCACGCGCAACCTGGAGCTGGTCCGATCCCTCGGCGCCGACTACGTCGTCGACTACACCAAGGAGGACTTCGCGGACGGCGCCCGGCGCTACGACGTGATCATCGACAATGTCGGGAACCGATCGCTGTCGGACTGCCGGCGCGCGCTGACGCCCGAGGGCCGGTACGTCCTGATCGGCGGAGGGGGTCCGAACGACCACCGCGTCATCGGTCCCTTCGGCCGGGTGATCCATATGCTGGTGCGGAACCGGTTCGGCAGCCAGAGGATGGGCTTCATGCTGGCGGACATCAACCAGAAGGAGCTGACGTACCTGGCCGGGCTCATGCAGGACGGGAAGGTCACGCCGGTCATCGACAAGAGCTACAAGTTCAGCGAGCTGCCCGAGGCGCTCGGCTATCTGGAGGCGGGGCACGCGCGCGGCAAGGTGGTCGTCACGCTCGATGAGTAGCGGCCGGGAGGAGCCTGAATCGCCTCGCGACGCCCTGGCGTGTCGGCGCCGTGATTCTGGCCGGCCTCCTCGCCTGCGGCCTGCCGCTGTGGCCCATCCCCTACCGCGAGGTCAGCATGCCGGAGAATCCGAGCGGCACACTCTGGCTGCTCGGCGCGGGAGTGACGGGACTCCTGGCCGGGTTCCTCCTCCGGCCGGGCCTGCGGGCGCCCATCCTGTCGGTCGTCGGCGGCTTCGTCCTGGCGGTCGTGGGACGGGTCGCCGTCGAGACGTCCAGCGACCCCACCTCCCACAACCTTTGGCCGTTCGAGGTCGTCATCGCCGGCGGCTTCGGAATGGCCGGCGCCCTGCTCGCCGTCGGGACGGCCCGGTTGGCGCAACGCCTCGGCCGCGCCGCTTCCTGATCATGGTGGCGCGCAGCTTGTTGAGGATCTCGCGCAAGACATTGACTGGTAGATACTTAGACGCGGAGTTCAGATGCGGATCGGGGTTTAGGGCAAACGCCCCGACGTCCTGCGGGGTTTCCGCGTTCCGTTCCACAGGCTTCGCACCACCATGGATCGTCATGGGTTTGGCGCTGGTGTTGATTGTCTCCTGCTCCCCCACACAACCGACGCAGCCGACGCAGCCGACGCAGCCGGCCCAGCCGGTCCAGGCGCCGGCGCCGCTCGATGCCGAGGCGATCGGCCGGGCCGCGGACGTGAAGGCGACCGTGAGCCCGGACGGGGTCGTCCGGATCTCCTGGGCTCGCACAGACATCCCGGTCACGGTGGACGGAATGGCGCTCCGGCCGTTCGCGGGACTGGCGTCCTGGGCGGCGTTCAAGGCGACTCCGCAAGGGACGATGATGATGGGTGACGAGGTCGTCTTCGCGGACGAGGTCGCGTCGGCGATGGACGCGGCGTTCGCCGCGGGGCTCGAGGTGACCGCCCTGCACAACCACTTCCTGCACGACGAGCCGAGGGTCTCGTTCATGCACATCGGCGGAACGGGGGATGCCGGGCGCCTCGCCAAGGGCGTCAAGGGCGTATGGGACGCGATCAAGATCGTCCGCGCTGCGAGCCCGCGGCCGGCCACCCGGACCGCCGGTCCCAAGCCCGCGCCGGGGACGATTACCGCCGCGACACTCGAGAGCATCCTCGGTCACAAGTGCGACACGCAGGACGGTGTCGTCAAGGTGACCATCGGGCGGCAGGGACGGATGCATGGCGAGGACGTCGGCGGCTCGATGGGCCTGACGACGTGGGCCGCGTTCAGCGGCAGCGACGACCTGGCGGCCGTGGACGGCGACTTCATCATGGCGGCCGGCGAGGTGCAGCCGGTCCTCCGGGCGCTCCGGCGCGCGGACCTCCAGATCGTCGCGCTGCACCATCACATGATCGACATCGAGCCGGCGTTCTATTTCACCCACTTCTGGGGGATGGGGCCGGCCGAGAACCTGGCGCGGGGCATCAGGGCCGCCCTGGACGGGCAGCAGCGGGCGAGCGGCCAAGCGAAGGCTCATTGAGGCGCCGCCGGCGAAATTTTTCCCTTTTCAGGCGTCGCGGTCCCTGGTATTTTCTGGCGGCTGTATTAGATTAACCGGGCGGAGCGAGGAGTCATTCTGGTCAGACGGGCGTTCGTGGCCGGGGCGATGACAGCGGCGGGGCTGGGGTTCATCCTGCTCAGGACCGGCGGCGAGGCCCCCGCGCCGTCGGCGGCCCGGATGGGCGCGGCAGCCTCCCCCTCCCGGCTGAGCACCACAACGACCCGGGCGCGGCCGGCGGCCTCTGCCGCCCGGCCCACCCAGTCGACCACGCCCCCACCAGCCCCGGCCCCTGCGCCATCGACGCCGTATCCGGCGGCCCCTCCGACCGCCGCGGCCCCTGCGACCTCATCGGCTCCGGCGCCCAAGGCTAAGGCGACGCCGCGCGCCCGCCGGCCGCCCGATCCCGGCCTCAAGTCGAGGGTCGTTCTGGTGTTCGACGAGGCGCAGAAGATGGTCCTCTACTCCAAGCAGGCGGCGGACGTCGCACCGATCGCCTCGATCACCAAGCTCATGACGGCCATGGTGGTGCTCGACGCGCACCTGCCGCCGGACGAGTGGATCGCGATCGAGAAGTCGGACGTGGACCAGCCGAAACGCACGCGCTCCCGGCTGATGGTGGGCGCGCGCCTCAGGCGGGACGACCTGCTCCGGATAGCGCTGATGGCGTCGGACAACCGGGCGGCGGCCGCCCTGGGCCGGAACTATCCGGGCGGCGACGCGGCGTGCATCGCGGCCATGAACGCCAAGGCGCAGGCATTGGGCATGCTCCACACGCGGTTCGTCGACGCGAGCGGCCTCTCCAGCGAGAACCAGTCGACGGCCGTCGACCTGGCGCGGCTGGTGCAGGCCGCCGGGGGCTACCCGGAGATCCGCGACGCGACCACCTCGTGGTCGCACGCGGCGACGCTCGCCGACGGCAGAGTGCTCGAGTTCCACAACTCCAACGGCCTGGTCAGTAACAAGACCTGGACCATCGGCCTCTCCAAGACCGGCTACATCAACGAGGCGGGACGGTGCCTCGTGATGCAGGCCGAGATCGCCGCGCGGCCGGTCATCATCGTGCTCCTCGACTCGTGGGGCAAGTACACCCGCCTCGGCGACGCCAACCGCATTCGCCGCTGGATGGAATCGGTCTACACGCAGCCCGCCGGCTCCCTGCTGCATTCGGCCGGCGGACCCGCCGGAGTGCAAGCCGGGTCCTGAGAGCAGGCAGTCGCTGCGCCGTCGACAGTGCTCTCCTGGAAAAAACAGGGAAACCCCCTGGCACTCCCCGCCCGGGCCCTGCGCCCTATAATCACAGCCGATCGACATATCGAGAAGACCAGCCTGTTTCTCGTCGACGGAGGTGATCATGGTGACGAACCGCTCCGCGCCGAAGGCGACCGTGGTGCCGATCCTCGTCTACGAGGACGTCGGGGCGGCGGTCGACTGGCTCTGCAAGACGTTCGGCTTCAAGGAGCGCCTGCGCATGGCGACGCCGGCCGGCGTGGTCATGCACGCGCAGCTGGAGGTGGCCGAGTGCGCGCTGATGCTGGGGCGGCAGGGGGGCGAGTTCCGGCCGCCGCGCGCGGGCGAGGTCAGCCAGTACGTCACCGTGCACGTCGAGGACGTGGACGCGCACTTCGAGTCGTCGCGGCGCGGCGGCGCGCGCATCGTGTCGCCGCCGGCGGATCAGCCGTTCGGGGAGCGGCAGTACACGGCGGAGGATCCGGGCGGCCACCGTTGGACCTTCTCCCAGTCGGTCAAGGACGTCGCCCCCGAGGCCTGGGGTGCCAAGGTCGCGAAGCCCTGATAGACTCCCTGCCTTCAATTCCCAGGGGGACCGGGACACCAGCCGAGGAGGAGACATGTCGCCGTTGCCAGCCAACAAGATCGAGGAGCTGAAGCGCCAGATCCAGGGGGAGGTCCTGCTCCCGGGTGAGGAGGCCTACGAGAGCGCGCGCCAGATCTGGAACGCGACCATCGACAAGCGGCCGGGGGCCATCGCGCGCTGCGCCGGGACGCCGGACGTCGTGCAGGCGGTCAACTTCGCGCGGGACAACGGGGTCCTGCTGGCGATCCGCGGCGGCGGGCACAACATCGCCGGCAACGCCCTGTGCGACGGCGGCCTGGTGATCGACCTGTCGCGGATGAAGGCGGCGAAGGTCGACGCCAAGGCGCGCCGCGTCACCATCGAAGGGGGCGCGACGCTCGCCGATCTCGACGCCGCCACGCAGGCCCACGGCCTTGCCACGCCGGTCGGCATCAACTCCACCACGGGCCTCGCCGGGCTGACGCTGGGAGGCGGGTTTGGCTGGCTCAGCCGCAAGTACGGCATGACCATCGACAACCTGGAGTCGGTCGAGGTCGTGACGGCGGCCGGCGAGGCGGTGAAGGCCAGCGCCAAAGAGCACCCCGATCTGTTCTGGGCGCTGCGCGGGGGCGGCGGCAACTTCGGCGTCGTCACGCGCTTCGAGTACCGGCTGCACCCCGTCGGCCCGGAGGTGCTGAGCGGGCTCATCGTCTACCCGATGTCCGAGGCGAAGTCCGTCCTGAAGCAGTACCGCGACTTCATGAAGCAGGCGCCGGACGAGCTGACCGTCTGGACCGTCCTGCGCCTGGCGCCTCCCCTGCCGTTCCTCCCCGCGGACGCGCACGGCAAGGGGATCGCGGCGCTGGCGGTGTTCTACGCGGGAGACCCGAAGCAGGGAGAAAAGCTCATCGCGCCCCTGCGCGCGTTCGGCAAGCCCGTCGGGGAGCACATCGGCATGCAGCCGTACACCGCCTGGCAGCAGGCCTTCGACCCGCTGCTCACGGCCGGCGCGCGCAACTACTGGAAGTCGCACAATTTCACCAGCCTCCCCGACGCCCTGTTCGACGCCGTCGTCGCGTCTCTCGGCAAACTGCCGTCGCCGCAGTGCGAGATCTTCTTCGGCGCCATCGGCGGCGCCACGACGCGGCAGGCACCGGACGCGGCCGCCTACGGCCACCGCGACGCGCTGTACGTCATGAACGTCCACGGCCGCTGGGACACCGCGGCCGAGGACGCGCGCGGCATCGCCTGGGCGCGCGACTTCTTCCAGGCTTCGGCTCCCTTCGCCAGCGGGGGCGCCTACATCAACTTCCTCACCGCCGACGAAGGGGATCGGGTGCGCTCCGCCTACGGAGCGAACTACGACCGCCTCGCCCGCGTGAAGCGCCAGTACGACCCGGGGAACCTGTTCCGCGTGAACCAGAACATCAAGCCCGCCTGACGGCACGGCCGACCTGACTGCATGCCCCAACAGATGGCATGAGCCGGCCGATCGGGGTGACGCTGATCGCAGTCGCCCTTCTCGGGTTCTCGCTCTGGACGCTGCATCAGGCTCTGACGTATCCGGTGGCGCACCGGGGCCGCGCCGTCCTGATCGTGTCGGTCCTGCTCGCGGCCCTGGGATTCGTCGCGGCGCAGGCGCTGTGGACGCTGCGCTCGCACGCGTTCTCGATGTTCGTGATCTGGGCCCTCTGCGCGATGGTCGCGATCGTCATGACGCGCCTGGGCGGGCTCAGCGGGGCGCATGCCATTCGCGTCTTCCAGCCGATCGTCTACACTGGAATCGCCTTCGTGGTAGCGGCGCTCTATCTCCGCCGCGCAGTATGAGGGGCCGGGCGGCGCCAGCGACGGCGCGCGCTCACGACGGGAGGGTGGCCATGACCGTCCTCGACATGATCGGCCGCACGAGGCTTCTGCCGCTGCGGCACATCGTCCCGGAGGGGAGCGCCCGGATCCTCCTCAAGCTGGAGTACGAGAACCCGACGGGCAGCATGAAAGACCGCATGGCGCTGGCGATGGTCGAGGCGGCCGAAAAGGACGGCCGGCTGCGGCCGGGCGGCTCCGTGGTCGAGTACACCGGCGGCAGCACCGGCGTGTCGCTCGCCTTCGTCTGCGCGGCCAGGCGGATCCCGCTCCAGATCGTGACCTCCGACGCCTTCAGCAAGGAGAAGCGGGATCACATGCAAGCACTCGGCGCCAGGCTCACCCTCATACCGAGCCCGACAGGAGGGACGACGAAGACGCTGACGCTCGAGATGATCGAGACCGCGAAGAAACTGGCCGCTGCACCAGGGTCCTGCCTGACGGACCAGCTGAACAATGTAGATCCGCTGCCGATCTACGAACGGATGGCGGACGAGATCCGGGAGCAGACCAAGGGGCCGGTGAGCGCCTTCGTCCAGTGCGTCGGCACGGCCGGGTCGCTGCGGGGGATCGCGACCCGCCTGCGGGCCCTCGACAAGACCGTGCGCATCGTCGCGGTGGAGCCCGAGGAGTCCGCGGTGCTGTCGGGCCGGCCGAGCGGCTCGCACCGGATCGAAGGCACGGGCGCCGGGTTCAAGGTGCCGCTCTGGACCGACGGGCTCGCCGACGAGATCCAGACGGTCTCGACCGAGGAGGCGATGGCGACCGCCCGCCGGCTCGCCCGGGAGGAGGGTGTTTTCGCCGGAACCTCCACGGGCGCCAACCTGGCCGCCGCGTTGCGGCTGGCCGGCCGCCTGGGCCCCGAGCAGACGGTGGTGACCATCGCGGTCGATTCGGGGATGAAGTACCTGAGCACGCCGCTGTACGCCGGATGAAGGAGAAAACCATGGGACCGAAGCCCAGGAACATCGACGACTATCTCGCGCGCCTCAGCGAGGACAAGCGGGCCGCGCTCCAAAGACTGCGCCGGGAGATCCATGCGGCAGCACCCGGAGTTGAGGAGTGCATCAGCTACCAGCTCCCCGCCTTCCGTCTCGGAGGACGGATGCTCGTCGCCTTCGGAGGGGCGGTGAGCCACTGCGCCTTCTATCCGGGCTCCATCGTGGGAGCCTTCAAGAAGGAGCTCCGGGCCTTCGACACCGCCAAGGGCACCATCCGCTTCCAGGCGGACAAGCCGCTGCCCGGCACCCTGGTGCGGAAGATCGTGAAGGCCCGTATCGCCGCGAACGCGGCCGGGACCCGCCCGACGACGAAGCGCGCGGGTGCCCGGGCATCACGGCGCCGCCCGGCGACCAAGAGCGCACGCCGTCGTACCGCGGCGGCCCGCGCGGCGCGCGGACGCTGAGCGCCATGACCGGCGGCGGCTACCTGGTCGGGGTGATCTCCGACACCCACGGACTCGTCCGCGACGAGGCGTTGGCAGCCCTGCTCGGCGTCGAGCTGATCCTCCACGCCGGAGACATCGGCGCCCCCGAGGTCATCCCCCGGCTGGAGGAGATAGCACCGGTCAAGGCGGTGCGCGGCAACAACGACCGCGATCCCTGGACCCGCGGGCTGCCGGAAACCGACGTGGTCCAGGTCGGCGGGGTCTCAATCTACCTGCTGCACAACCTGGCGGAGCTCGACCTCGATCCCGCCGCGGCGGGGTTCCAGGTCGTCGTCTCCGGCCACTCCCACGTGCCGAAGTCGGAGCGGCGTCGCGGCGTGCTCTACCTCAACCCGGGGTCCGCCGGCCCGCGACGCTTCACGCTGCCCGTCAGCCTGGCGCGACTGCGCATCGCAGGCAGTTCTATGGAACCCGAGATGGTCACGCTGCACGTATAACCGGGCATGGGGCCGCTGCTCCGGTTCTTCGGTCTCACCTACATCCTGTCCTGGATCTGCTGGGCCGGCGCGACCGCCCTGTCGCGCGGGGCGGCGCCTGGCTCTCCCGGATGGTCGATGCTCGCGGGGCCCATCTTCTACCTTGGCGTCTTCGCTCCGTCGATCGTCGCCCTCTCCCTGACCGGACGGGCCGGCGGGCGCGCGGGGACGTCGGCGCTCCTCGGACGCCTCATGATTTGGCCAACCAAGGCGAGGTGGCTCCTGTTCGCGGTCGCCTACATGGCGGCGATCAAGCTGGCCGCGGCGCTCCTGATCCGGCTCGGCACCGGGGCGTGGCCACGGTTCGGTCAGGAGTCACCGCTCCTCATGGCGCTGGGGATCGTCGTCTCGACGCCGGTGCAGGCGGGCGAGGAGATCGGATGGCGCGGCTACGCGCTCTCCCCCCTGGCGAGGCGTCTCGGGCCGGGGCCCGCAGGCATCGTCCTGGGAGTGATCTGGGCCTGCTGGCACCTGCCGCTCTTCTTCATCGGGGGCGGAGACACGGTCGGCCAGTCGTTCCCCCTCTACCTGGCGAGCGCGACCGCGATCTCGGTCGCCATGACGTGGCTCTACTGGCGCACCGGCGGGAGCCTGCTCATGACGATGCTGATGCACGCCGCAGTCAACAACACGAAGGACATCGTGCCGTCGGCCACGCCGGGCGCGACGAGCGTCTTCGCCCTGAGCGCGTCGCCCGTGGCGTGGGTCTCAGTGGCGCTCCTCTGGACGTGCGCCGGCTACTGTCTCATCAGGATGCGCGCGCGGGACGCGCGCGATGGCTGGCCGTAGAGACAGCACGGCCCCGGGCGATCCAAGTCGTGGTCGCCCGGGGCCGTTGATCTATCCGCGGATGACGCGCGCCCTCCGCACCCAACGAAGACGGCGGGCACCACCCGAGGGGGCGAGGTTCAGCCGCCGATGGCGATCAGAACCTCCTTGCCCTTGAAAACGTCCGGGTCGAGGATGACGACCCGGGCGCTGCGAAAGTCCTCGGCGGTCTCGATGGTGAAGTCCCTGCCCTCCTGATAGATCGAGGGCAGCACGCGCACCGCGCGGATCGATTCCAGTCCGTAGTTCTGGGGGAGCAGGTTGATCGATGTGCCCTGCCTCAGATCGATCGACTCGTCGAAGTTGACGTTCTTGACGTCCTGCAGCTTCTTCAGCACGCCGCTCAGGACGCCCTGCTGCTTCAGAGTCTCGTTGCTGGCCGCGTGGAAGTAGACGCTGTTCTGCTTCGTCGCGAGCTCGCTCTCGAGGCTGGAACGGGCCTGCTCGAGGGAGACGGCCTCCGCCTCCGCTACGTCGCGCTCGGACTTGTAAGTGTCCCGCTCCTTGAGGAGCTTCTTCTGGTTGGCCCGGCGCACCATGACCGGCGTCTGTCCGGCGTCGCCCTGGGTCACGTAGGTCCGGAAGTTGTCCTTCTGCGGATCGTAGAAGAACCACACCTGGTTGCCGGCCACCAGCTCGTCGGTCTGATCGACCTGCTTCAGCAGGCTCTTGGCCTTGGCCTCGTCGAGGTGCGCCTCACTGGTGAGATACTCCATCGCCAGCCTCTGGTGGCGGTCACCGCGCTTCGCGACCACGAATTTATCGGGAAGCGTCTGCTCCAGGTGCATCACCTTCTCCTGCAGGCCGCGGATCGTGTCCCGGTCGGTGATGATCTTCTGCAGCAGGGACTTGTAGGAAACGTCCTTCTCCTGTTCCACCAGAGTGTCCAGGATGTCCCGCTGCTCGGGATTCAGATCCTGGGCGAAGATCTCGCTGAACTGCAGGGTCCGCTCCCCCGGCTTGCGGGAAGTGTTGAACATCTCGATCCGCTTCATCATAGTGTCCGACGTCGTATCGATCTGGGTACGATCCTCGGTCAGTTGGTTCAACAGCTCGTCGGTGTTCTTCGCGGTTCCCGGTCCGGGTCTCGCGCAGCCCAGGGCGCCATAGCCGATCACCGCGGCGATCGCCACGGCGACAAGACCGGCCCCAGGGGACCTGGTCGGACCACTCCTTGGGACCGTCAAGGTGCCTCTCCTTGGGTTCATGCGACCTCCCGCGGGGCCGACCCCGCCGTTGAAAGATTTCTGTTGAGGGCCGCACGCAGAGCATGAACTGTGCCAGCCTACGTTGTCTCACCCCGACGACATCAGGTATCTGCCGGATTGCCGTCCACCCCAATGGATTACCGAAAAATCGGCCGTCCGGAAGCACTCGATCGGGGCTCTCTGAGGGCTGATTGCCCCCGTGTCCAGAGGACGCCACTCCGTTCGAGGCCTCCCGGGTGTCGGCGGCGCTGGACGACTGTCGTCCGTCACGGACGTCCTGCGGGGAATCGGACACCGGTTCTGGCGTAGGATACGGGCCATCCGGCCGGGGGGAATCGATCATGATCATCGGTGCTCATTCCATCATCTATAGCAAGAAGCCCGACGCGGACCGCGCCTTCTTCCGGGACGTGCTCGGGCTGCCGAACGTGGATGTCGGTGAGG
>DASRJX010000046.1:0-4933 GCA_035649235.1 Candidatus Cryosericum sp. | reverse complement strand
CACGACGGCGAGCGGCATCCGGGCAGAGAGAACCCGGACCACCCGCCGGGCCCCTGACGACACGGCGACGCGATGCCGGATGCACAGTCGGCGGAACAGGCGCCGCTTCCGCCGCACGAGCTCCGCGACGAGCGCCGGGCGGCGGCGGGCCTCGGGCCAGCCGGCGTCGCGAAGAGCCGCGCGACAGGCGGCGTGATCGTCCAGCGCCAGGTAGCGGGCATCGTAGAGGGCTCGCGGCAGGGGGATTCCCAGCCGGCCGAGCACGTCCCGGCACGCGCGCCAGTGCAGGCGCTCGTCCTCCACGAGCACGCCATCGAAGTCGAACAGGATGGCGGCCCCGGGAGTAGAATCGGCGCGCATCGCGGCATCCTAGCGCAGGGAGGCGCCGCGGGAGAGACGGATGAACTGGCTGTTCAAGGAAGAACCCGGGTCCTACAGCTTCGACCAGCTGACGCGCGACGGCGGGACCCGCTGGTCCGGCGTGCGCAATCCGCTCGCACAAAAGCACCTCAAATCGGTCCGGAAGGGCGACCGGATCCTCTACTACCACACGGGGTCGGAGAAGGCCGTGGTCGGCATGGCCCGGGCCGCGACCGCGCCCTACCCCGACCCCGGAGACCCGACCGGCCGGCGCGCGGCCGTCGACATCCTGCCTCTCCGAAAGCTGGCACGCCCCGTGGCTCTGGCCGAGATCAAGCGCCTGCGCGCCTTCGCAGGCCACCCGCTGCTCCGCATCCCCCGCCTCTCGGTGATGCCGATCAGCGGGCGCCATCTCGTCGCCATCGAGCGGCTCGCGGCGAGGCTCCCCTGACCCAGCCGGGGCTCTGCTGTGGCTGGTCTACAATGACCCGCATGGATCGCGCCCGGTTCGAGCAGCTCGTCTCCGAGGCGATCGACTCGCTGCCGGAGGATTTCAAGGCGAGGCTGAACAATGTGGCGGTGGTCGTCGAGGACTATCCGTCCCCCCGGGACGAGCGGCGGGTCGCGCGCGGGCGGCTGCTGCTGGGACTGTACCAGGGCCAGCCGCTGACCCGCCGCGACTCGCGGTACGGCATGGCCTTCCCCGACAAGATCACGATCTACCAGGGGAGCATCGAGTCCATCTGCAGCACGGAATCCGAGATCAGGGACCAGGTTCGCAAGACCGTCCTGCACGAGATCGCGCACCACTTCGGCATCGACGACTCGCGCCTGCGTGAACTGGGCTACTGAGATGGCACGGGGACGGGTCGTGGCGGGCCTGCTGGTGGCGGGCTTGCTCATGGCTGGGCCGAGCGCCTCTTGTCTCCTGGGCAAAGCACAGGAGGCCCCGCCCGCCTCCCAGCAACCTCCCGCTTCCCCGCAGTCCTCCGCGGCGCTCCGGGATCTGTTCGACAAGGCGGACAAGATGCTCCGCAAGGCGGACGACGCCGCCCGCGGCAAGGATGCAGGGCGCGTCAGCCTGCTGCTGCGACGGGCCGACGAGGAGATCGCCCGGTTCGAGGCGGCCTCCGGCATCGCGCCGATCCTCTCGGCGGTGGCCGCCTCCCGGGAGGAGGCGGGCCGGGGCGAGCTGCCGGCCGCGGAGATCTCGCTGCGCCGCGCCCGGCCCTGGCTCGCCCCGCTGTCCGACTACACGGTGCCGCGTTCCGCGGAGGTCGCCTTCCGCTCGGCGCAGGACTCCGCCGCGGACGGCAACGCGGACGACTTCCTGGCCGCGCTCGACCGGTTCGAGGCGGCGACCCTCGTCCCCGTCCTCCAAGAGCGCGTCCGGGAAGCGCGCGCGGCCGTGGCCCAGGGCCGCGCCATGCTGGTTCGAAACGATCTGAAGGGCGCGAGGAAGGCGATTTCGGCCTCGCGCGCAGCCTTCGACGGATTGACCTACGCCAGGGTCCTGAGCCGGTCGCGCTACGGCCTCCTGGTGGCCTCCGAGCTGCTCCGCGACAAGGCGCTCCTGGCGGCCCGGGACCAGGCGCAGAAGGGGCTCCGCGACCTGAAGCTGGCTCTCCCGCTCGCCCCCGAACCTGCCCTCCAGTCGCTGCAGCGGGCCCAGGAGGATGCGACGGCGGTCTGGAAGCGGATCAACCGCCCGGCCGAGGGGGACGCGGACATCCTGGCGGCCGCCAGCGATGCCGTGGAGGCGGCGCGGCAGCAGCAGCGCGCTTTCCGCTCTCCGGACCTTGTGGCACAATAACCGCCCCATGACGCCTTCTCCAGCGCGACTGACTCTGGCCCTGTCCCTCTGCCTTCTGTCGGGCATGGCGCCGGCGGCCGAGAAGGGACAGCCGCCGCCGGCTCCCGCGATCAAACAGGAAAACCCGGCGACCAAGACCCCAGCCCGGCGCAACATCGGCGGACCGGGTGATTACGGCCTGCGCGAGAAGCTGATGAAGCGGCTCACGGGCGAGCCGGCCCTGAGCAAGGCCGGCTGGAGGCTCGTCCTCGTGAACGGCGGGGCGATGTTCTCGGGCACCGTGCCGACCTGGAGCCTGAAGCGGCGCGCCCTGGTGATGGCGGGAACGGTGCGCGGCATCATCAACGTCACCGACCAGATGCAGGTGCCGCGCGGCAACGTGACGGACGAGCAGATCCTCACGGCCATCACGCAGCAGCTCAAGGACCTCAAGGAGGCGTTCGGCATCGGGACGCTCGAGGTCGAGGTCCATGACGGCGTGGTGACGCTCTTGGGATCGGTCAAGGACTTCGCGACCCGGGTGCGCGTCGAGGAGGTCGCCGGGAGCGTCGGAGGGGTGACGCAGATCGTGAACCGCATGCGGCCGGCCAACGCCCCGTCGGGGGAAGGAGATGCCGCCCTGCGATCGGCCGTCGCGTCCTATCTGCGGAACCCGCGCGAGTTCCCCTTCCACGGCGAGGTCGAAGTCAAGGTCAAGGATGCGACCGCGGTCCTGACGGGGCGCCTCCCCTATTTCCTGGCGCGCCAGCAGGCCGGCACCATGACCGCCCTGGTCGGCGGAGTGGAGGCCATCGAGAACAGGATCACCGTCGACCCTTCGGTCATCATCCAGGCGATCACCGTCAGGGAGCTGCCCTGATCGTCTCGAACGGCGCGCCCGCGCCGTTCCCGGGACGCCGGTGGTTCACGTTCCCCTCCATCCTCCTGCTCTCCGGCCTGGCGGCGTCGGGCCTCCTCGTCCCCGTCCCGGCCCGGGCGCAGCCTCTCGAGGACCGGGTCCGGGAGGTGCGCCTCGACAACGGCATGCGCTTCCTCCTGGTGCGGCGCGGCACCGCTCCGGTCTTCGCCGCCATCCTGCGCTTCCGCGTCGGCTCCGCCGACGATCGCAGCGGAGAGACGGGTCTGGCCCACCTGTTCGAGCACTTGGCCTTCAAGGGCACCTCGCTCATCGGCGCGCGCGACCCGGATGCGGAGCGACAGATCCTCGACGATATCGATCGGACCGTCCGGGATCTGCAGGCCGAGATCGACAAGGGGGACGCGGCCGACCCGTCCCGGCTCGAGGCCCTGCGCGAGCGGCTCAAAACACTCCAGAAGCGCGGCGCCGAGCTGGTGGAGAAGGACGAGTTCTCCGACATCTTCACCTCGAACGGGGCGGCCGGCCTGAACGCCCGCACCAGCCCCGACCTCACGTCGTACTACGTCAGCCTCCCCTCCAACCGGCTCGAGCTCTGGTGCCTCATGGAGTCCGCCCGGCTGCGCGACCCGGTGCTGCGGGAGTTCTACAGCGAGCGTGACGTGGTGATGGAGGAGCGGCGCTATCGCATCGACAACGACCCTCAGGGGAAGCTCTACGAGCAGCTCCTGCTGTCGGCCTTCTCCGCCCACTCGTACCGCGTGGCCGCGGTCGGCTGGATGTCCGACCTGCAGCGCCTGACGCGACCGCAGGCGGAGACCTTCCGGCACCTCTACTACGTCCCGAACAACGCGGTCGGGGCGATCGTCGGGGACATCGATCCGGGCGCGGCCGAGGCTCTTTTGCGCCGCTATTTCGATGCGATTCCGAAGGGGCCCGCCCCGCCGCCGTCGGCCACGGTGGAGCCGCCCCAGGCCGGCGAGCGCCGGGTGACCGTGGAGTTCGACGCCGAGCCGCAAATCCTGATCGCCTATCACAAGCCGGGGCTGCAGCATCCGGACGACCCGGTTTTCGAGGTCCTCGACGGGGTATTGTCGTCGGGCCGCACCGGTCGTCTGTACCGGCGCCTCGTGACCGAGGCCCAGGTCGCCTCCAGCGTGACCACTTTCGAGGCCCCGGGGCAGCGCTTCCCGAACCTGTACGCCATAGGCGCCGAGCCGCGGGCCCCCCACACGACGCAGGAGGTGGAGCGCGCGGTGCTCGAGGAACTGGAGCGGCTGCGGGACGAGCCGGTCGGGGAGGACGAGCTGAAGAAGATCCGCGGCCAGCTCGAGGCCGACGCCATCTATGCCCTGCGCAGCAGCACCTCCCTCGCCGGGCTGCTCTCCTTCTACGAGATCCTGACGGGAGACTGGCGGAACCTCGTCCGCCGGAACGAGGCCCTCAAGATGGTCACCGCGGCGCAGGTGCAGGAGGTGGCCCGCCGCACCTTCACCCCCTCCAACAGGACCGTGGCCGTCCTGGCCCGTCCGGCCACGGACGCCGCAACGCCTGTCGAAGGCGCGGGCGGTCCCGGCCGATGAAGGGCCGCGGGCGCCCATGAGACACGTCCCAAGGAGCGCCTGTTCCCTCCTGGCCTTGAGCCTGGCCTTCGCCGGCGCCGGGACCGCTCCGAGTGCCGCCGCAGCGCCGCGCCCCGAGACCGCGACCGGCGGCGCCTCCGCCTCGACCGCCGCCTCGGCCGCGTCCCCTGCTGACGACCCGCGCTCCCTGCGCTTCGCCCCGCTCACGGTCTCGTTCCCGCGGCCGGAGACCTTCCGCCTGAAGAATGGCCTCGTGGTCTCCCTGCTCCGCGACGCCGAGCTGCCGATCATCGATCTCGCCCTCTACCTGCGCGGCGGGAC
>DASRJX010000045.1:0-3027 GCA_035649235.1 Candidatus Cryosericum sp. | reverse complement strand
CGGTTCTTCTCCGAGGCCGCTCCGGTCAGGCAGCGGGACAGGTCGGAAGAGAGCCAGTCCGTGAAGCATCTGCGGGAGTGCCCGCGGTGCCGGCCCTGGGTCGCCACCATCGTCCCGCCGGAGGGCTATCGCCGGCAGGCGCGTCAGGCCCGGTACTGCTGCGCCGGCATGTTCTGCGCCGTCGAGGAGTACGAGTCGCACCCTCCGCGCTTCAGCTTCACGATGTTCCGGGGCGAGGATCCGTGCTGGCAGATCGACGGCGAGGCCGCCTTCGCGGTCTACTGCCCCTGGTGTGGCGCGAAGCTGCCCGGTGCGCCGTTCATCGAGGGAACGTAGGCGCCAGGAGGGAGCCACGATGACGATCGCGTCCCGGGCCACCGGCGCAGTCCTCCTCTATGCGGCGGCCTATGGCGCCTCCGTCGCGGTGCTGTCGGCCGCACCCGAGTTCCAGGCCGGCGAGGCCCTCGCCGTGATGTTGATCTTCGGCGTCGGCTTCTCGCTGGCGGCGTGGCTGGCGACGTCGAAGGCGGCACCTCTGCCCTGGACCGTGAAGGCGCCGGGGCGCGAGAGCGGGATCCTGTGCGGCTACCTGGTCCTGTTCGCGGTCGGATTCCTCGGCTGGGGACTCACGGCTCTCCGGGCCGCCTGTCCCTCGGAGCCGGCGCAGTCGCTGGCCATCCTGGCCGGCAAGCTGGCCGCGATGGTCGTAATCCCGGCGTGGCTGTTCACCCGGCTCGGCTACACCTGGAGGGATCTCCTTGCCCCGCGGGCGTTCGGCCGCGGCGGCCGGGTAGCACTGCTCGTGATCGGCGTGCTGCTGCTGGGGCTGCAGCTCACCGTGGGGCGCGGGCCCAAGGCTCTCGCGGCGCTGGAGCAGCCGGTTTTGCACGTCGCGGCCATGGCACCGCTCGCGCTCGTGTGGTTCACGATCGAGGCGGGGTTGAACGAGGAGTTCCTGTTCCGGGCGCTGTTCCAGGCACGGGCGTCGGCCTGGCTCCGCTCGGAGACGGCGGGGATCGTCGCGATGTCGCTGATCTTCGGACTGGCCCACGCTCCGGGCTACGTCCTGCGGGGCGCACACCTCATGGAGGGCATGGCCCAGGCCCCTACAGCGCTGACCGCGGCGGCCTACGCCATCGTCGTCGTGTCGCCGACCGGCCTGATGTTCGGCGTCCTGTGGGCCCGCACGCGCAATCTCTGGCTCCTCGCCATCCTGCACGGCTGGGGCGATCTCGTCCCGAATCTGGCGTCCTTCGTGCAGACCTGGGCGGGGCCGTGACGGAGAATCGAGGTCCGGGCGCCGCACGGCGCAGGAGGCAGGAGGTCCCATCATGCCAAGACTGATCGCGAAGCCGACCGTGATCCGGGCGGCGGGGAACAAGCCGAAGCAGATCGAGGAGTTCGCGGGCCGGGTCAATTCCGGTCACGCCGGCGTGAGCGTGGCGCGCATGCGCTCGCCGGAGGGATGGCGCGAGCCCGGCCAGCGGCCGGAGTTCGAGGAGATCACGGTGGTGCTCAAGGGGCTGCTGCGCGTGGACTACGAGGGCGGCACGCTCGAGGTCCGGGCCGGACAGGGCGTGGTCGCGCGGCCCGGCGAGTGGGTCCGCTACAGCACGCCGGAGCCGGACGGGGCGGAGTACGTTGCGGTCTGCCTGCCGGCGTTCTCGCCGGAAACGGTCCACCGCGACCCCGACTGACATGAGAACGGCGGGCCTGCTCGCCGCGGGTCTCTGCCTCTCGGCGACGTTTGCGTCGCCGCCTCCCCCGGAGCAGGGAGGCGCAGCGCCCGCCGACCAGGGCGTGATGCTCTCCGGCGCTGCCGCCCGCGCCGCCCTGGACGCGTTCGCGGCCTTGCTGGACGAGCGTTGGTCCTACCGACGCGCCAACAACGCCGACTTCCCGGCCGCCATCGCCGCGCTCCGCAAGCGGATCGCCCCTGGCCTGTCCAGCGACGACCTGGGGATCGCCCTGCAGACGATCCTCGCTCTCGGGATCGACGGCCACTCGGGGGTCTCAGGCTATCGCCTTCCGCCCGGCGGCTGTCTTCCGTTCCTCGTCGAGCCGGCCGGGGATCGGTTCGTGGCCGTGACGCCGGATCGCGCCGGCTTCCTGGCCGACGGCTTCCCCTTCCTGACCAGGATCGACGGCCAGGAGATGGCCGCATGGTGCGCGGCCGCGGGCGTGCTCGTGCCGAAGGGCTCGCCGCAGTATGTCCGGGTCCGCTGCCTGCGCCTGCTGCGCGAGATCGACTACTGGCGCGGCCGCCTGAACCTGCCGAGGAAGACGACGGTCGAGGTCGAGCTGGCGGACCCTGGCGGCCGGGCCCTCAAGGTCGTGACCCTTCCGGTCGCGCCCGCACCCCTCAACTACGGCGTCTGGCCGTCCGGTGGCTCGCGCCTGCTGGAGAAGGACATCGGCTACCTGCGCCTGACGAGCCTCCAGAAGGAGCCCTCCCTCGCCGAGATCCAGGAGTGGATGCCGAAGTTCCGCGACACCGCGGGGCTGATCGTGGACGTGCGTGACAACAACGGCGGCGATCGCGACGCCCTGATGGCCCTGTATTCCTATCTCGCCGCCCCCGACGACCCGCCGCACGTGTTCAACGCCGCCGCATATCGCCTGCACGCCTCTCATCCCGCGGATTATCTGGCCTTGAACCACCGCATGTATCGCGACGGCGCCAGGGAGTGGACACCGCCGGAACGCCGGGCGGTCGCCGAGTTTGCGCGGGCGTTCCGGCCCCGTTGGGAGCTGCCGAAGGGCCAGTTCAGCGACTGGCACTACATGGTGCTCGGTCGGCTCCCCGACCCGGACGTCTACCACTACGAGAAGCCGGTGGTCGTGCTCATGAACGCCAAGTGTTTCAGCGCCACGGACATCTTCCTCGCGGGGCTCAAGGGCGTGAAGCAGGTCACGCTCCTCGGCACGCCCAGCAGCGGCGGCAGCGCCTTCACGCAGGACGTCGCCCTCGGCGCGACGCCGCTCGTTCTCCGCATCGGCTCGATGGTGTCGTTCCAGGCGGACGGC
>DASRJX010000044.1:0-3420 GCA_035649235.1 Candidatus Cryosericum sp. | reverse complement strand
CGCCATGCAGACCAGGATGTCGAGCCGCCCGAGTCCGCCCCGCACCGCCTCGACGACCGCCCCCGCCGCTCCGGGATCCGCGAGATCGGCGTGCACGGCCAGGCCGCGCGCGCCAGTCGCCTGCACCGCGGCGACGGTCTCCTCGGCGCTCGCCCGCGAGCTCCTCCAGGTGATCGCCACCGAGCAGCCCCGGCCCGCCAGCTTCGTGGCCACGGAGCGCCCGACGCGCGCGCCTCCGGTGATCAGGGCCACCTTGTCCTTCGGGTCCATGCGTCCCCGCGTCCGCCGTCGCCGTGCCCGCGCCCGGTCCCGACTTCAGGCCGCGAGCGGCGGGCGCTGCTTGTGCCAGGACGTGATGCCCTGGTAGTAACGGGCCAGCGACAGGGCCTTCGACTCCTCGAAGGCTCCGCTCATCATGGCCAGCCCGACCGGAAGGCCGTCGGCGTCGAAGCCGCACGGCACCGACACCGCCGGCAGGCCGCACAGGTTCCCCGCGGCCCCCATCGGATCGTCCCACTCGATCTCGGAGAAGTCCTGCTCCACGGGGAACGCGGTGTGCATCTCGGAAGGGCAGAGCACGACGTCGTAGGTCCGGAACATCTCGGCCATGGCGCGCTGGCAGAGCGTGCGGATGCGCTGCGCCTTGATCAGGTCCGAGCCGCGCACGGCACGCGCCGTGACGAACTCGAGCGGGGCGTCGGGCGACGTCAGCCTCCTCACGGCCCCGCTGCGCTCCAGCTCCTCGAAGGCGGAGACCGCCTCGGAGTTCAGGATCGCGATGGTCGTGGCCTCGAACGGCAGCTTGGGAAGCTCCACCTTATCGGCCATCACGCCCGCGTGGGCCAGGTCGACCAGGACGCGGTGGAAGGCCTCCCGCACTCCGGGGTTGCCCATCTTGTCGAAGTTGAGCTGCACGTAGCCGACCTTGAGGCGCCGGGCCCTCTCCGGACTCGACTCGGGTCCGGGCGCCTCCTCGGACGCGTAGGGATCGGCCGGGTCGTGCCCCTGGATGGCACGCAGCACGATCTCACAGTCGCGCGCCGAGCGCGCCATCGGCCCGAGCTTGTCGAGGGTCCAGGAGAGCGCCATGGCGCCCTGCCGCGACACGCGTCCGAACGTCGGCCGGAGCCCGCTGATGCCGCAGAACGACGACGGGCAGAGGATCGATCCCCAGGTCTCCGATCCGATGGCGAACGGCACCAGGGCCGCCGACACCGCGGCCCCCGAGCCCGAGGAGGACCCGCAGGTCCAGCGCCCCTCGTCCCAGGGGTTGCGGGCCGCGCCGGTCAGGGAGGCGTCCCCTTTCGAGTAGCCCAGCCCGCCGGCCAGCTCGATCATCGCCAGCTTGCCCAGGAGCACGGCCCCGGCCTTGCGGAGGCGCCGGATGACCTCGGCGTCCCCATCGATCATCTGGCCTTCGAGCGGCCGGGCGCCCCAGGTGGTGCGCACTCCCTTCGTGGACAGGAGATCCTTCGCCCCGTACGGGATGCCGTGCAACGGCCCGCGATACTGTCCGCGCGCGATCTCCTTCTCGGCCTGCCGCGCCTCGGCGAGCGCGCGCTCGGGCGTGACCGTGACCCAGGCATGAAGCCTTCGGTCGAGCGCGTCGGTGCGCTCGAGGCAGGCGCGCGTCAGCTCCACCGGCGAGATCGTCCGCTCGCGCAGGAGCCGCGCCAGACCGGTGACCGGCGTGAAGAGGAGATCGTGGGCGCCCATGAAGCCTCCCTTCAGCCCCGCTTCGAGCGCAGCGCGCGGAAGGTCCCGGCCGGCGGGACGTCGTTGGACATCGGGAAATCGCGGATCGCCTGCAGCGCTTTCTCGAGCTGCGTGACGTTCTTGCGGACCTTGGCGCGCTCCTCGCCGCTCAAGCCGTCCTCCTTGGCGAGGAGCTTCGCCAGCGGGCTCGGCCCCGCGTCGTCAGGCGCCTTCGCCGCCTCCTGACCGGCGGCGAGGATCCCGCGGGCGCCGCCGAGTACTGCGGCCGCCGCCACGGGGGCCCCGAGGATGAGCCTGCCGACGCTCCTGCGGGTCCACTTCCTGCTCATGGGCTCCTCCTCCTCGCCGGCCGCGCGGCGCTCACTCCTTGCCGCCCGCCCGCCTCACGAACTCACCCGTCGTCGTGTCGACCACGACCTTCTCCCCTGCCTGCAGGTAGACCGGCACCCGGATGTCGGTGCCGTTCGACAGGGTGGCGGACTTGGTGACCTTGCCGCTCGCCATGTCGGAGCGCCCGCCTGGGCCGGTCTCGATCACCTCGAACTCGACGAACTGCGGCACCTCGATGCCGGTGACCTTCCCCTCGAAGACGACCGAGCGGTAGGTGACTCCCTCCCTGAGCCAGCGCACGGCCTCGCCCAGCGTCTCGCGCCCCAGGTGGAACTGCTCGTAGCTCTCCTCGTCCATGAAGTGGAAGTCGTCCCCTTCCGCGTACAGGTAGCCGATCTTGCGCCGCTCGAGATCGGGCTCGTCGAACTTCTCGCCCGACTTGAACGTCATGTCGAGCACCTGGCCGGTGAGGACGTTCCGACCCTTGACGCGCACGAGCGTCGCGGCCCCGCGCGCCGACGGCGTCTGGACGCTGTAGTCCACGATGACGAAGGGCTTTCCCTCGACCAGGATCGCGAGGCCCCGCTTGAAGTCGGAGGTGACGATCATCGCGGCGCCTTGCCGCCGGCGGCGGCCGGCGCGAAGATCAGGAAGTACTGGTACGGGAGGAAGGTCTTCTCGTCCGCCAGCCGCCAGCCGGCCTTCTGCATCTCGTCGACGACGTGCTCGCGGGATAGCTTGTGCTCGGGCGGCGGGCCGACCGGCAGCGGACGCTTGTGGAAGTCGACCACCGCCACCGTCCCTCCGGGCGCCAGGACCTCGCGCATCCGGCCGAAGTACTCGAGGCGATCGTCGATGTGATGGTAGGTGTCGGCGATCAGGACGCGATCGACCCGGCCCTTCGGCAGGAAGGGATCGTCGTTCAGGCCCAGGACCGGCAGGACGTTGGCGAGACCCTCCTGGCGCGCGCGTTTCCCGAGGTACTGCACCATCTTGGGCTCAGGGTCGATGGCGAGCACCAGGCCGGTCGCGCCGACGGCCCGCGACAGATAGGACTCGAAGTACCCGGTCCCCGCGCCCAGATCGGCGGCGATCATCCCGGTGCGCAGCCCCAGGGCCGCGATCGTCTCGGCCGGCTTCTGCCAGACGTCGCGCGCGGGGTCGTCGAACAGCTTGGCCCACTTCTCCGGCTCGTCGAACGGATGATGGGCGGTGGCGTCGTCCGAGCCCGGGGCCGGCGGCGCGGATCCCGGCTGCGCGGCCGCCGCGAGACCGATCCCGAGCAGCGCGGCGAGCGGCAGCGCGCCGAGCGCCGGGGGCAGGACCCCGAACCGGCTGGCGCGCCGCTCTCCGCGCCGGCTCACGGCTCGCTCA
>DASRJX010000043.1:0-5705 GCA_035649235.1 Candidatus Cryosericum sp. | reverse complement strand
CCGGCGTCAGGATCAGGTTCGGCCCGTAGCGCCGCAGCTCGCGCGACAGCTTGGAGCCGAGATCCGCCCTGAGGTTGAGCATCGTGGCCGACACCGCCGCGCCGACGATGATCGCCGCCAGTGCCAGGACCAGGGACCCGGCGCGCAGGCGCAGTGATCGCGAGAGGAAGCGCGCCGACATCATGAGCCAGCCGCGCCGCCCGGCGCCCCAGTCGCCGCGGCGTTGGGCGGTGTCGCCCCGCGCCTCACCGGCCACGCAGCACCTCCGCGGGACGCAGGTCCGCGATCCGGCGCGCCGGCAGCAGGCTGCCCAGGAGCGTGATCAGGAGGGCCGCCGCGATCGACAGCGGCAGGGCCGCGGGCCGGATGTCGACCGGAGCGCCGAAGATGCTCAGCGAGATGATGCGCGCCAGGAGGGCCCCTCCGGCCGCTCCGATCACGCCTCCCAGCACTCCGACCAGGGCCGCCTCGGCGAGGAACAGGCCGACCACGTTGGCGCTGCTGGCGCCGAGCGCCTTCAGGAGTCCGATCTCGGCGCGGCGCTCCAGGACGCCGGTGGTCAGGGCGCTGGTGACGGTGAGCGCCGCCCCCAGCGCCGCCATGGCCGCGATGAACGCCATCAGCCCCGAGGCGCGCGACAGGATCGCCCCCTCGGCGCCGGCGACCCGCCGGATGACGCGGGCCTCGGTCCCCGGCCAGGCGCGCTCCAGCTCGTAGGCGACCGACGAGACGAACGGCGTGCAGGTCCAGCGCTCGAACTCCTCCGGCGGCAGCCGGCGCGGGTCGGTGGCCAGCCGCTCGTACACCGCCGACTCCGGCGTCGTCAGGGCGCTCACCAGGACGCGCGAGGCGCGGCCCCGCAGGCCCGCGGCCTCCTGGGCGCTCTCGAGGGGGACGAGGACCATGCCGTCCTCCTCGCCGCCCGCCGACAGGATGCCAGCCACCTCGAGATGGAGCGGCCGGCCCGCGACCTCCAGATTGAGCCGCCCTCCCGGCCGCGCGCCGATCGCCTCGGCGAGGCCGCGTCCGACGAGCGCCTCCGCGGGCGACGCGATGACCGGGGCGGGCGAGCCCGGAGAACCCGGCTCCGACGGCCAGTGTCCTTCGACGCTCCAGAATGGGTTGAGCGCGCGCAGCCCGGCGAGCGAGGCGGTGGTCGCCGGGGCCCCCGCATCGGAGTCGAGGCGCACGGAGCGCTCGAACCAGGCGCCGCGCAGGACGAGGCTCCGCCCGCCGGACTTCGCCGGCACGTCGAGAACGGGCGCGAAGCCGAGGATGTTGTTCTTCCAGAAGTTGTCCTTGACCTTCAGGACCTCGTCCGCGGCGAGATAGGACGGGACGCGCAGCGCCGAGACGTCCTCTCCTCCGACGAGGATCGGCCCCGATCCGCCGCGCGGCAGGACGACGAGGTTCGCCCCGAACGACTTCAACTCGCGGCCGACCTTGTCGCCGACGTCGAGCGCGATGTCCCCCAGCGCCGAGGCGGCCATGGTCCCCAGCGCCACGGCGGCGAGGACGATGGTCTTGCGCCGCTTCTGGCGCAGGAAGGAGTCCCGGAGGATGCGCAGGAACACGTCGCGTCTCCCCTCAGCGGCTCGGGGGCGCCGCTTCGGCCGCGCGGGCGGCGCGGAACGATGTCAGCTCCGCCGCCAGGTCGCGCGCCGCGATCACCAGATCGCCGCCTTCCTCGCGGTGCCGGAGCGGGATCGGGTTGCAGCCGCCGCCCGTGCCGATCGTCGCCGTGTTGATGTCGGCCGCGCAGGCCAGGCAGACCAGGCGGTTGCGGCGCTCGACGTACCCGAAGGCGCCGCAGACGACGCACGCGTCGAACACCGGCACCACCTTGCCCCCCGACTTCATGACGATGAAGCGCACCACGGTCCCGTCGATCGACACGCCGAACCGGTGCAGGTGGCCGTCGTCGAGCCCCGCCGTTGGGAGCCGGACCTCTCCCTGGAGCGCATCCGAACCGGCTCCGCTGCCGGTGCCGGTGACGGCGCCCCCGGTCAAGGTCAGGAGGCGCGGCGGGTCGATGCCGTGCGGCAGGCGCGTGACGGCGTAGGACACCGTGAGCGACGCGATCACGACGACGCCCGCGGCCGCGAGGACGCGCCGCCAGCCTGCTTCGCGCCGCAGCCCCGCCAGCGCCAGGCGGCGGGCCGGTCCCTCGAGCTTTTGCGCCGCCGCGGCCCGCTCCCGGTCGCGCCTCCCCGGCGTCGCCAGCATCAGGAGAGGGAGCGCCAGCAGGACCACCAGCACGGGGACGTCGTTCTTCACGATCGGCCCGATGAGGCGCATCGTCTCGCGCCCGATCGGCAGGACGCCCAGCTCCCCCAGCTCGTGCAGGCCTCCGACGAAGAGCTGCGCCGCCAGCACGATCAGCACGATCTCGGTGACCTTGAAGAAGCGGGGAAGATCCACGCGCAGCGAGCCCCGCACGAGCGCCACGCCGAAGGCGGCGGCTAGCGCCAGGCCCAGCAGGCCGCCGGCGAAGGACAGGAGCGCGTCGGTCGTCAGGCTGACGGTCGCGAGGAACAGCACCGTCTCGACCCCCTCGCGCAGGATGAGGAAGAAGGTGAGCAGGAACAGACCGGCCGCCACGGCGCCCGACGGCCTGCCTGCTATCGACTCGACGCGCGCCTCGATCGCCCGCTTCAGTCCCTTCGCCGCGCGCCACATCCAGACGACCATGGTGGCGACGAACAGGGAGCCGAGGAGCATGAGCCAGCCCTCGTAGCGCTCCTCCTCCACGCCGAAGGCGGAGACGAGCCAGGCGCACGCCACGCTGGCGGCGATCCCGGCGCCCAGGCCCGCGAGGACGGTGCGCCGGAGGGCAGGCCGGCCCGTCTTGTCGAGGTAACCAATAATGATGCCGACGACCAGGGCCGCCTCGATCCCCTCGCGCAGGGTGATGACCAGCGACTCAAACACGGGTCCGCCCCCCGGCGCGCCCTGGGCGCTCCGCCTGCCGGGAGCCAGGCTTGCCGTCGGTCGCCGCCGCGGCGGCCCGCGCGGCGCACGCGGCGCAATGGCCCCGGATCTGGTGCATGTGCCCGGTCATGGTGAAGCCCTTCTTCCTGCAGACATCGTCCTGCGCCCGTTCGATCTCCCGGCTCTCGAACTCGATGATGCGGCCGCAGGTGAGGCAGATCATGTGGTCGTGGTGGTGCCGGCCGAACATCGTCTCGTAGCGCGCCTGCCCGTGCTCCATCTCGATCTTGTGGACCAGCCCCGCTTCCACCAGGCGCGCCAGCGTCCTGTAGAGCGTGGCCCTCGACACCATCCGCCCCTTGCTCCGGAAGTGGGCCAGCAGCTGATCGGCGTCGAAGTGGCCGCGAACGTGCAGCATCTCCTCCAGGATGGCGCGCCGCTCGCGCGTCAGCCGGAGCCGCTTGCGGGCCAGGTATTCCGAGAACCGCGTGGCAGCGTCCATCAGCCCCTCGATGCCTCCGCCGCCTGTTGCGACTGAGTCTCAATTATCCTCTCCCCGGGTCGGAGGTGTCAAAGGGGCGTGCCGGGGCGCACGAGTGTGCCAGAGGCGATCCTCGGTCTGCGCTACCATGGGCGACTTGGAAAGGGAGCCCCACCATGACGCTGAAGGTGATGACGCTCAGCGCGGCGATGCTGACGCTGCCGATCCCAACGGAGGGAACCGTGGACACGGAACGACGCGAAAAGCCTGTTGACTCGGGACAGCATGCCCAGGGATCGTTCGAGGTGAAGGTGACGCCGGTCGGCGGCGCCGATCACGGCGTCGCGTCCGCCCACCTGACGCTGGAGAAGACGTTCGCCGGAGATCTGATCGGAACGAGCCGGGGGGACATGTGGACGGCGGGCGCGACCGTCGAAGGCTCCGGCGGCTACGTGGCGATCGAGAAGATAGAGGGGAGCCTCCATGGCCGCAAGGGATCGTTCACGCTGATCCACCAGGGAACCATGCGTCGCGGCGGCGACTACCAGATGAGGCTCGTGGTGGTCCCGGACTCCGGCACCGACCAGCTTGCCGGACTGACGGGCACGATGACGATCCGCATCGAGAAGGGGGCCCACTTCTACGACCTGGATTACACGCTGCCGACCCATTGATCTCTGACGCCTCGACCTACCTCAGTTCGACATCCGCAGGGAGCACCGGCTTCAGATCGATGATCGGCGTCCCATCCAGGGCTTCGAGGTTGCGCACGCGCACCCTCGGCCCATCGATCGCGTCGATCGTCGTCGTGTGCAGGCCGATGGGGTTGGGGCGGTGAGGAGAACGAGTGCTGAAGACGCCCTCCGGCGGCCTCGACACGTCGCCTCGCGGGTGGACGCTCAGGACATCCCGGAGCGCCCGATCGAGCCAGGTGATGACGATCACTTCGTCTCCGGGCCGTAGTGTACGGAGGCCCTGGAGCACCTGCGTCTCGAAGACCAGCCAGGCCTCGGGTGCACCTTCGTCCGCCTGCCGTGGAGCGGATTCCAGATTCTTCAACGCCGACTCGACGAACCCGATTGCCTTCAACTCGTAACTGGCCACGTGCGCCTCCTTCGCGGAGCATCACCCCGCGCTTTATACACCACGAAGCGGATGCGGGCGCGATCCGGCCGGCGCCGCCCGCAGCGCGGGCCCATTTGCTAGAGTAGGAGGACGACAGACACCATGAATCGATCCACGGCCGGCCGCTTCGCGACTCCGGATGATTTCCCGGCGATGACCGAGACGCTGACGCGCGCCTTCGCCGACGACCCGGTGTGGGGAGGCTGGGCGTTTCCCGACCGCGAGCGCGCCGCGCAGCACCGCTCCGTCTTCCTGGGAGGGTGGCTGAAGATGTCGCTGCGCTACCACTGGGTGAGGGTGACGGAGCGCTGCGAGGCGGTGGCCTCGTGGTTCCCGCCCGGCACCGGAGAGAATTCGCCCGACGATCAGAATGAGCTCGTCCGTCTCGCCAAGGAGCATCTGGGAGACCACGCTCCCGTGTTCCTCGCCGGGTGCGAGGTCATCGAGACCTCACGGCCGAAAGGCCCGCCGCACTACTACCTGAGCGTGCTGGGGACGCACGACGCGCACCGCGGGAAGGGGCTGGGGGCGGCGCTGCTGCGGGACAGCCTCGCGCTCGTCGACTCCGAGCGGATGCCGGCCTACCTCGAATCGACCAACGCGCGCAACCGGCCGATGTACGAACGCCTTGGCTTTCGGAAGATCGGCGAGTTCCGTCTCCCGGCGGGCCCCAGCCTCGAAATGATGTGGCGTGACCCGCTTGGCCGCGCGGGCTGAGACCAGGTTTCAGTTCTTCGTGCGCTTGTGCAGGATGACGGTGTTGCCCTCGGTGTCATGCAGGATGGCCATGCGGCACACCGGTGATTGCACGTCGTCGGCCATGAACTTCACGCCTTCGCTTTTGAGGCGGGCCACGAGATTGTCCAGATCGTCGACCTCGAACGCGATGCTCGCGCCGCCGGGCGCCTCGGCCGTCTTTGGATCGGGATTGTTGAACAGGGCCAGGCAGCCGCCCTTCGGCAGGTCGTACTCGGTCCACACACCGTTGTTCGAGTGACTGCCAACGGCCAGGCCCAACGTGCCCTCGTAGAAGGTGCGCGCGCGTCGCGTGTCCTTGACGGGGAACATCGTGAACGCCACTTGTTTCAACATGCGATCTCCCTCCTCAGGCATCAGCGTTCGAAGGTCGTGGCTGCGGGCGGCATGACGAACGGTCCGGCGCCACAAC
>DASRJX010000042.1:0-7738 GCA_035649235.1 Candidatus Cryosericum sp. | reverse complement strand
GGTCGCGGCGGTGCGCGAGTAGACGGCGCCGTCCGCGGCGCGCCGCACCACCGTCGCTTCCGGCTCGCCGCGCAGCGGCGCATGGCGCAGACCCGGCTGCTGCAGGAAGAGCGTCTCGGTGCTCGAAACACCTCCCGGCGGCAGCGCGGTGACGCGGCGGAAGCCGCGGAACTCGCGTCCGGCGTGGTGGTAGAAGCCGCCGTCGTAGTCGTACCGGGTCGTGTAGGCGTGGCCGAGCCCGTCCTTCGTGGTGACGGCCCCCACCACGGCGAGCGGGAAGGGGAGCGCGGCGGGGAAGCCGCCTTCGATCGATCCGCCGTGCGGCGCGGGCACGTAGGCGATCTCGGTCGTGCCGCCGAGCCCGTTGGAATAGGAGGTCAGGAGGAGGCGGCCCTGCCAGGCGCGGTTGGGGCGCCATTGTCGCAGGCCGCCCGGCTGGGAGACGAGCGCATCGATCCCTCCATCGCCGTCGAGGTCGGCGATCCGGGCGCCCTGGTCGCGCGGCGGCCCCCCGGCCGGCTTCGACACGAAGACCCAGGGGAACTGATCGATCACGCGGTAGGTCCAGGGGCCCTCCGCGCTCGTGGTGTAGAGGTACTTCTCGATCGGGCCGCCGTTCCACTGGCGGGCCGCCAGGATGTCGCTCCGGCCGTTGCCGTCGATGTCGGCGACCCGCAACCCGCGATCGTACGACACGCCGTCCCCGGCGCTCGAGATCTGCACGAAGTGATCGGCGAAGACGCCGAGCGTCCCGTAGCGCGTGGTCGCGACCCAGGCGGGGGCCGACGGATCGGGACGCGCCGTGTTCAGGTAGGCCGCCGTCTGCACGAAGCCGTCCACGTTGGCGGCGCGGACGAGATCGGGGAACCCGTCCCCGTTCAGCTCCAGGATCCGCACGCCCATGTCGAGCGTCCGTCCGTGCGGCACGTGGCGCACGAACGGCTCGTCGGGGAGCGTCCAGCGGGGATCGAGGCGGTACGCGCCCCGGTCGTACAGGTAGGTCCGCCGCTCGCTGGGACCGCCCCATTCGGCGCGTGACACCAGAAGGTCCGCGCGGCCGTCGTTGTTGACGTCGGCCGTCCGGACCCCCCTGTCCTCGCTCACGTCGCGCGATGGGTCGGCGTGGACGTCGGCGAACGGCTCGTCCGGCAGCGCCGCGGCGGAGGCCGGGTCCAGGACGAATCCCGAGCCGGTGTTGAGGAACACGCTCTTGCGCAGCCCCTGGCCGAACCAGAGGACCGACCGGACGACGTCGGGGAAGCCGTCATCGTTCACGTCCAGGAAGCGCACCCCGTTCTCCACCCGGTCGCGGGTGCCGCGCTTGATCACGAAGGAAGCGCTGCGGCTCGCGTCGGCGGCGTTGACGAGGCCGAGCAGGCCGGCGGTCCAGGCGGCGCTGTAGGCGAACGCGTCCCCCGCGTTGAGGTAGGCGGCGGCGGAGTAGCTCCAGACGAAGCCCTCCTGCCGTCCCTCCAACTGGACGAGGTCGAGCCGGCCGTCGCGGTTCAGATCGACGAGGCGCACGCCCGAGTCCTCGTCGGCGTCCGGCTGCGCGTAGAAGAATGGGAGCGGCGGGAGGAGAGCGCCGCCGGGGAGCGGCCATCCCGGGTTCGGGTCGGCGGTGTAGCGGTATTCGATCGGCGCCAGGAACCCTCCCGCCCCGTCCCCCCGGAGCACCCTGACGAGGTGCGAGCTCGTGGACGGCAGGCCTGTGGGTGGCACTGTGACCGCCTCGGCCACGGTGAGGGTGCGGACGCGGCCCCCGTCGAGGCGGCCTCCTTCGAGGATCGGCCCCTCTCCCGGTGGCCTTCTGGGAGGAGGCGTCGGTCCCGGAGGTGGCAGGTCCGGGTTGCCGGAGCCTGCGCCTGGCGAGGCGTCCGGGCGGCAGACGCCGAGGGCGGACGTCGGGTTCCCCGGCGCGTCGTATTCGAAGGTGTAGGCGCGCGCGCGACGATCCGAGGCGAAGGTGCGGATCTGCCGGAGCCGGTGCGTCAGCCGATCGCCCGCCGGCCCGGGAGCCTGGTCGCCGCGCTCCTCCCAGCAGAATTCCACCCGGTTGCTCGGGAGGAGGCCCCGGACCGGATGGGATGCGTACTCGATGCGCGCCGGGTAGAGGTGCAGGCCCGAGGCGTTCCAGACGATCTCCATGACGTTGCCGCTCGCGTCCTCGACACGATCGAGCCCCCAGCTGAGGTTGCCGGCCTGCGACGGGTTGTCGGTCCCGCCCATGAAGCCGAAGCGGTAGCGCCGTCCATCCCGGCCCCTCGCCATCCAGTAGCACGATCCGGCGCCGAACGGCCCGGGGGTCAGGCGCTCGACGAGATAACCACTGTCGATGGCCGTCCGGAACCGCGTCGAGCCGGCGTCGACCGGCACCAGCTCGAGTGAGTCGCCGCCCAGGACGAGGACGAAGGTGTCGGTGTCGTCGAAGTGGGGCGACCCGAAGCGCGTCGAGCGCTCGATGGAGCCGAGGCCGAGGGAGAATCCGTAGCCGGAGTTTCCGTTGCCGGCGGCGCTGTTGTAGCGGAGCGCGATCCCCGGGGCCATGCCGTGCCGTCCAGGAGGGACCTCGATCGGAAAGCGCACGGTGGCCGCGCCGAGCGACGCCGCGATCGACGGCGCGCCGGGCGGCGAGGCCGGGCCGTCCCGCAGTGGGTCCCCCGCCTCGTCGCCCGACGCCTGGCCGCTTCCCAGGAGCGAGACGAGCAGCAGCCCCGCAAGGGCGCGCGTCCCGTCTCCTGAGAGGGGAGGGACCGGCCGGCGCGGGGTGGCCGCCCCCGGGCATCCCGTTCCAGCCGATCCCTCCCCCCAGATCAAACATCTCCTCGCGAAGTTCACGATTCCCTCCCGGGTGCGCCGCAGCGCGGTCGGGCGGGCCGGGAAGGCAAGGGAGGTGCCACGGCTCCGCCGTCGCGCGGCGACAAGGGATCGCGTCGCACAAGCGACTGAAGGAAGCCGACTTGCATCGCGAGACGGGATGGGCGCTGCGCGCGGGTCGCGCCCGGCGGAGTGGGCTCCGCGTCCGGCGGCGGACGGAGACGAACGGACGGCGAACCCGGGCGATCAGGTGGACAGGGTGAAGGGTTGGCGGTAGATTCCTGCCATGCGCCGCATCCCCATCACACTCTTCGTGTCCTTTCTGGTTTCACTGAGCCCGCAGGCGTTCGCCGCCTACGTCAACTTCGAGTCCTCGCACGTCCATCCGATCGATCTGACGCCGTCGGGAGCGCGTCTCCTGGCCGTCAACACGCCGGACGCGCTGCTCGAGGTCTTCACCGTCTCGGCCTCCGGGGATCTCACGCCGGAGCGAGCCATCCCCGTGGGGCTGGAGCCGGTGACCGTCGTGGCCCGCACCGATTCCGAGGCGTGGGTCGTCAACAACCTGTCCGACACCATCAGCATCGTCGACCTGAACCTGGGGACGGTGGTGCGGACAATCGTCGTCGGGGACGAGCCGACCGACGTCCTGTTCGCCGCCGGCAAGGCGTTCGTGGCGGTGTCGCAGGAGGACGCGGTCAAGGTCTTCAGCCTCGCCGACCTTTCGATCCCGCCGGCGCGGGTCGATCTCTTCGGCCGCGACGTGCGGGCGCTCGCCGCCTCGAACGACGGCAGCAAGGTCTACGCCGTCCTCCTGCAGTCGGGGAACCAGACGACGGTGATCAATGCCAACGCGATCTGGGGACAGGGGCTCGGTCTCGACCAGCCCCGTCTGACAGCGCTCGGCCTCAACAACATCGCCTGCCGGAACAACGTGCACCCGCCTTATCCGGCGCATCCGCCGGGAATCGCGCGCAACATGGCGCTTCCGGACCCGCCCAACGGCGCGCAGCCACCGGTGAGTCTCGTCGTGCGCTGGAACGGCGGTAGCGGCCGCTGGCTGGACGACCAGGGGCAGGATTGGAGCGACTGCGTTCCGTACCGGCTGCCGGACCACGACCTGTTCGTCATCGACGCGGCCAATCCAACTACGGCCTCGACCGTCGCGGTCGATCACCTCGGGACCTCGCTGTTCGAGGTGTCGGTGAACCCGGCCAACGGACGCGTCTACATCCCTAACACCGAGGCCAGGAACAACGTCCGCTTCGAGCACGCCCTGGGCGTGCGCGGCCACATGGTGGACAACCGGATGACGATCGTCGATCCGGGGGCGGGGAACGCGGCGCGCATCGTCGATCTCAACCGCCACATCGTGCGCACGAGCGACCCGGCGACCAACCTGGCGGAGCGCCAGGCGAGCGTCTCACAGCCCGGGATGATGGTGTGGAACGGCGCCGGCACCTTCGCCTACCTGACGGCCGTCGGGTCGCGCAAGCTGTTCCGGGTGAGCCAGGCCTGCCTCAACGGACCGGGACCGGACTACGGCGCCTGCGTCTTCGGCCCGTCGCGCGCCACACCCGACGCCGTCGAGGTCGGCGAGGGACCGAGCGGCGTCGCCCTCCTCGAGGCCGGAGCCAACCGTCTGTACGTCCTGAACCGGTTCTCCAACTCGATCGCCCTCGTGGACGCGGCGAGCCTGACGAAGATCGGTGAGTTAGCGCTCCACGATCCGACCCCTCTCGTCACCCGGACGGGACGGCGGCACCTCTACGACGGCATCGACAGCAGCGGCCACGGCGACGCGGCCTGCTCCTCCTGCCACCTGTTCGGCGACAAGGACGGCCTGGCCTGGGACCTCGGGGACCCGACGGGGCAATTCGTCGCCTACGGCACGCCGGGGGACAACGTGCGCTTCTTCCCGGTCGACAACCCGGCCTTGGTAGCCTCCCACGCCGGCTTCGACCCGGAGAAGGGCCCGATGACCACCCAGACGCTGCGCGGCATGCTGGAGCCGCTCCACTGGCGCGGCGATCGCGCGACGATGAACGCCTTCAACAAGGCGTTCGTCGGACTGATGGGGACGAAAGACATCGGGCCGATCAACAACGAGCCGGCGGGCGTCAGCGCCGGGGTCATGGAGGAGTTCCGCCAGTTCGCACTGGCCCAGGAGTTCCCGCCCAACCCGTTCCGCACCGTCGACGACCAGGTGCCGAACGCCGTCGTCTCGGTCCCCGGCCTTGCGAACCCGGGCAACCCGTTTGTCGGCCAGCAGCGCTTCCTCGGCACGACCGGCGCCGCGACCGACGGCGGCATCTTCTGCGTCAGCTGCCACACGCTGCCGTTCGGCGCCAACGGCGGCAAGCTGGGAGGGATCGAGCCGGGCGACCCGGCATCCGCGCGCGCCGCGCTGTTCAACGGGGACGCCGACGGATCGCCGCACAGCGATCTCAAGATCCCGCACATGAGGAACCTGTACGAGAAGATCGGGCCGCGCTTCGGCGACGTCAACAATGCGGCCGATCGTCCCGACCAGAAGAGCGGCTTCGGGCTCATCCACGACGGGGCGATCCCGGACATGAACACCTTCCTCTCCGCCTCGGTCTTCAGCCTCACGGCCGACGACGTGAAGAACATCTCGGCCTTCAGCCTGATGTTCCCGACCGGCACCCGCCCCTCGGTGGGGCGCAATCTGACCCTGCCGCCGGGCACGCCGCCGACCGGTCCCCCCGCGTCGGAGAGCCTCCTCGCGTCGCTGCTCACCCTGGGCAACCTGGCGGATGCGAACCGCCACTGCGAGCTGACGGCGGCCGCCCGCTCACAGGCGCCCGGGGCGCGGGAGCGGACCTGGGTGCTGAACGGCACCGCCCAGGGAGGGCTCTGGACCACGGACGTGGCGGGGGAGCCGCAGGTCACGACGACGTCGTTGCGGGAGCAGGCGGGAGGGCCGATCACCTTCACCTGCGCCACGGTCGGCTCGGGCGTCCGGATGGGGATCGATCGTGACGAGGACCTGACGCTCAACGGCAACGACTGCGCTCCGGCCGATCCCTCCGAGTGGGCGCTGCCGGGCCAGGTCTCGGGCGTTCAGGTCGATGCCGCAACGCACCTCACCTGGACCGCGCTCGTCCCTCCCGACTTCGCGCCTCTTGCCTACGATGTCGCGGGAGGGAACCTGTCGGCGCTGCCGTCCGGCGGATTCAGCCTGGCGGGCTGTCTCGCGGGCGGGCTCCTCACGGCGGAGTGGGCCGACGCCCGGCCGAACCCGGCCTCGGGCGACGGCTACTACTACCTCGTCCGGGCGAAGAAACCGTGCGGCACCGGGCCCTTCGGGCCGGGCGGCGGTGCTATAGACGCGCTCGCCTGCTCCCCCTGAGGGGGGAGCGAGAGGAAGGTTCACCGCGACGCGCGGCCGACGACGACCGTCAGCCGCCGCGCCGGATCGAGCATGCGGCGCGCCGCCGCGGCGACGCGCTCGCGCGTCAGATCCATAGCACTCCTGGCGAAGGCCGCGACGACCGTGTCGTCCTCGCCGCGCAGGAGGGCCGCGCAGTAGAGGCGCGCCGCCTGCGCCGGGTCGGCGAGGCGCACCACGAGCGACCCGGGGAGGAAGCTCCTGAATTCGGCCACCTCCTGCTCGGTGATGTCCTGCCTGGCGGTGTCGAGAACCACGGCGAGGGCCGACTCCAGCCGGCCGAGGGTTCCCGGATCGGCCCCCATCGTGAAGTAGACGAGCCGCGTCCCGCGCCTGACCGACTCGCTGTCCATGTCGTAGACCAGCCCCATCTCCGCGATCGCTTTCGATCCGAGGCGGCCGCCGTAGTTGTGGTGCAGGATCCAGGCGACGGCCTCCTGCGCCGCGGCGTCGGCGTCCCCCGGCACCGCCAGCAGCAGATGTCCCTGGGAGATGTCCTCGAGCGACGCGGACCGGCGGCCGGCGGCAAAGGGTGTCCCCGTCGCCAAGGGCGACCCGGCCGCGCCGCCGGGCGCGCTCAAACGATCGCCTGAGGACGCTCCGGGGCCACGATCCCCAGGAGGGATGGTGGGGACGAGCCGCGCGAGCCACGGCTCGACGGACTCGGGCGTGAAGGGGGAGACGAGCGCCAGCGCGGCGCCGCCGCCCGTCCTCTCCGCGACCCCGGGCGCCGGAGCCCCGACGGCTTGCGCCAGGAGCTCCAGGGCGCGCTCGGACGGATCCGCCGACGGCGATGCCGCCGCGGCGGTGGGCGCGAGGAGCGCGTGGCCCAGAGCCGGTCCCAGGATCGCGACGGCGTCCGAGAGCGCTTCCGCAGGGCCCACCGCCTCGATCTGGAGAGTGTCGCGATCGGCGAACGCCGCCTCGCCCGGACCGAATGCGGCCGTCCGGACACCGATCGTCGCGAGGCGCAGCCGGGCGTCCCGATCCCGTTGCAACGCAGCCGCGGCCGCGGCGAGCCGGGGCGCTCCGCCGGCCGGCGCGGAGGAGTCAGAGAGCGCCAGCCGCAGCACGAAGGTGCGCTGATCGGGCCGCGCATCGATGATGGCGCGGCCCCCTGCAGGAAGCGGTCGGGTCCTGACGGTCGGCCCGCGGGCGCGTTCCGGCGCCCTCGGCCGGGAGGATGAGTCCGCCAGCCGATCGGGCCGGGAGCCGTTTCCCGGCGTCACCTTCGGCGTAGCGGCCTTCGCGGCCGCGCCCGCCGAAGCGGACCCCGCTGCGGGCGGCGGCTCGGGCGGCGGCTCAGGCGTCCCCTTCGCCTCCGGGAGCACCGTGCCGATAGCGGCGCTGTCGGCTCTGAGCCCCGCCGCCAGGTCCTGCACCTCCCGCGGCGTCACGGAGCCGACCTCCTTCAGGATGGCGCGGCGCAGGTCGAGGCCGCCGATCGCCGTCCAGAACGCCATCTCGTGCGTCACCTCGACCGGCGCGTCGGTCTCCGGCAGGTCTGCG
>DASRJX010000041.1:0-37675 GCA_035649235.1 Candidatus Cryosericum sp. | reverse complement strand
CAGGCCGGCCATGATGCCGCGCACGTGCAGGGCCTCCCCGTGCCGCTCCTCCCACGGGCGCAGGCGGCAGAAGATGGTGCCGAAGTTGGGCTGGTAGGTGTTGGTCACGACACCGTAGCCGCCGATGGTCGCGTACGACTGGATCCCCTCGGTGCGTCCGAGGATCTCCTCGACCTGGGCCAGGACCGCGCCGGTCCGTTCGAGCGAGGCGGCCGGCGGGAGCTGGACGTTGACCCCGAGGATCCCCTGGTCCTCCTCCGGTATGAACCCGGCCGGCAGGCTGCCGCCCAGGAAGACGACGCCGGCCACGACGCCCGCGACGACGACGATGGTGATCCAGGCCTTGCGCACGAGGAGCGCCGCGACGCCGACGTAGGCGGTCGTCGCCTTGTCGAAGCCCTTGTTGAAGCCGCCGAAGGCCCGGCCGAGGAGGCCCGGCTTGCCTTCCTTTTTCGGCTTCAGCAGCATGGCGGCCAGCGCCGGCGACAGCGACAGCGCGTTGAAGGCCGAGAGCAGCACCGAGATGGCGATGGTCAGCGCGAACTGCTGGTACATGCGCCCGGTCAGGCCGCCGAGAAACGCCACCGGGATGAACACCGCCGAGAGGATGAGGGCGATGCCGACCACCGGGGCCGAAACCTCCTGCATCGCCTGGATGGTGGCGTCCTTCGGGCTCTTGCCATGCTCGATGTGGTGCATCACCGCCTCGACCACGACGATGGCGTCGTCGACGACGATCCCGATGGCGAGCACCAGGCCGAACATCGACAGGGTGTTGACCGAGAAGCCGAGCATCGGGAAGAAGATGAAGGTGCCCAGGAGCGACACCGGCACGGTGATCAGCGGGATGATCGTCGCGCGCACGTTCTGCAGGAACACGAACACCACCAGCGTGACCAGGATGATCGCCTCGACGAAGGTCTTGATGATCTCGTGGATCGAGGCCTCGACGGCGGGGGTCGTGTCGTAGACGATCGTGTAGTCCATGTCCGCCGGGAAGAAGCCCTTGGCCGTCTCCATGGTGTGGTAGATGGCCTCGGCGGCCTTGAGCTGGTTGGCGCCAGGCAGGAGGTAGACCGCCATGGCGCCGGCCGGCTTGCCGTTCAGGCGGCCGAACGAGTTGTAGTCCTGCGAGCCGAGCTCGGCGCGGCCGACGTCCTTGACGCGGATGATGCCCCCGGTCGGAGTCTCGCGGACGATGATGTTCTCGAACTCCGCCGCCGTCACCAGGCGGCCCGGGGCGCTCACCGTGTAGGTGAACTCCTGACCCTTCGGCGACGGGGCCATGCCGACGCGGCCGGCGGGCGCCTGGAGGTTCTGCTCCTTGATCGCCGAGATGATGTCCGAGGGAGTGAGCTTGAGCTGCGCCAGCCGATCCGGCCGCAGCCAGATCCGCATGCCGTAGTCGGTGCCCCCGAAGAGATCCACCTGCGCGATGCCGGGGATCCGGAGGATCTGATCGCGCAGGTTGATGCCGCAGTAGTTGATCAGGAAGTTGGCGTCATAGGTGCCGTTCGGCGACGCCAGCGAGATCAGCATCAGGATGCTGGGGCTCTGCTTCTTGACGGTGACGCCCTGGGCGATGACCTCCTGCGGCAGACGGGCCTGCGCCGAGGAGACGCGGTTCTGGGTCAGGACGTTGGCGTTGTCCTGGTCGACGCCCACCTCGAAGTTCACGTCGAGCTGCATGCGGCCGTCGCTGGTGTTCGACGACTTCATGTAGATCATCCGGTCGACACCGTTGACCTCCTGCTCGATCGGCGTCGCCACCGACTGCTCGACGGCGATGGCCGAGGCGCCCGGGTAGGTCGCGGTGACCCGGATCATCGGCGGGGCGAGGAACGGGTACATCTCGACGCTGAGCCCCTTCAGGGTGAAGAGGCCGAGGATGACGATGATGATGGAGATGACGATAGCGACGATCGGTCGCCGGATGAAGAAATTCGCCACGGATCAGGCCCCGGGTGTGCCGGACGACGAGGCGGCGGCGTCTTCGATGGCCACCATCTGGGCGGTCACCTTGGCCCCCTGCCGGACCTTCTGCAGACCCTCGACGACGATGCGCTCGTCCGGCTTGAGTCCCGATTCGATGATCCAGAGCGCTCCGATGCGCTCGCCCGTCCGGACCGGGCGCAGCTCGACGGTGTCGTCGGGTTTCACCACGGCGACGTTGAACACCCCCTGCTGCTCCTGCACCGATCGCTGCGGGACCAGGATGGCGCCCTTCTTGACCTCCGCCAAGGCCCGCACCTTGGCGTACTGACCGGGACGGACGAGACCGTCCGGGTTCGGGAAGGCGGCCTCCACGAGGATCGTCCCGGTCTCGGGATCGACGGCGCGATCGACGAAGACGAAGCGCCCCTTGTGCGGATGAATCGAGCCGTCAGCCAGAATCAGCTCGAAGGGGATCGTCCCCTTATCAACGATCTCCGGTGAACGCTTCGCCCGGGCGTAGCGGAGGTAGTCTGCCTCGGCGAGAGTGAAGCGGACGTGGATCGGGTCGATCTTGGAAACCCGGGTGAGAAGCGTGGGGAGCCCCCGCCCCACCAGCGTGCCGGCCTGGACCTCGGATCGACCCACCAGACCGTCGTCCGGCGCCAGGACCTTGGTGTACCCGAAGTCGACCGCGGCCCGCCTCGCGGCGGCCTGCGCGGCCTCGGTCGCGGCCGCGGCGGCCTTCTCCAGGGCCACCGAGGTCTCGTACTCCTGGCGGGAGACGGCGTTGTCCTTGACCAGGGGCTCGAAGCGCTCCACGTCCTGCCGGGTGCGGGCCCACTGCGCCTGCGCTTCGGCGAGGTTCGCCTTGGCCTGGGCCAGGTTTGCCTGGAAGGGGCCCGCGTCGAGGGTGTAGAGCAGGTCCCCCTTTTTCACCGGCATGCCTTCCTGGAAGTGAACCTTCTCGACGAATCCCTCCACGCGGGCCCGGATCTCGGTCTCCGTGTTGCCGCGCGTCTGGCCGATCGCCTCGATGAACACCGGGACGTCGCGGTGCAGCACGATCGCGGCCTTGACCGCGGCGGGCGGCGCCTGGGGCGCGGCTTCCCCCTTGCAGGCGAGAAGGGACAGGACCAGCGCTGCGGCCAGGGCCGCGCGCCCGCGCGCCGACTGGATGTCGCACTGGATCACGATGTCCTCCCCGGACCGCCGCCCCCGCGGCGCTCATCCCCGACACATCCCCTGGCTGCCAGACTTTCCGTTGCCGCGGAGTCTAGCACAGGCGCGCGGGGCGGGCCTGCGCGACGCCCCGGCCGCCACCGGCGCTGCCCGTGACGGCACCCCGCCGCTTTTTCTATTGCATTCCCATAGGAGCCGTGGTATTTCCTATGGGGTTCCCATAGGGAGGAGCGATGGGCGACAAGACGGACGTCCGGCAGGGCACGCTGGCGCTGATGGTGCTCAAGACGCTGGAAGCGATGGGGCCGCTGCACGGGTACGGGATCGCGCGGCGGATCGAGCAGACGAGCGGCGACCTGCTCTCCGTCAACTACGGGACGCTCTACCCGGCCCTCGTGAGGCTGGAGCAGGAAGGCGCCGTCGCCTCCGAGTGGGGCGTCTCCGACCACAACCGCAGGGCGAAGTACTACCGGCTGACGCGCGCCGGGCGCCGGTTGCTGCAGAGAGAGGAGAGGGACTGGGAGAAGACGGCCGCGATCCTGGCGCGGTTCCTCGCGGCGGGGGAGGCGTCCCGGTGAGGCGGTGGCGCGCGGGATGGCGGCGGCTGGTCGGCGCGTTCCGGAGGAGCCGGACGGACCAGGAGACGAAGGAGGAGCTCGAGAGCCACCTCCAAATGCACATCGACGACCTGCTGCGATCGGGACGGTCCGCCGCGGAGGCGCGGCGACTCGCCCTCATCCAGCTCGGGGGGATCGAACAGGTCGAGGAGCGCTGCCGGGAGCGGCGCGGCCTTCCGGGGCTGGAGGCCCTGGGGCGCGACCTCCGGTTCGGGGCGCGGACGCTGCGGCGGAACCCCGGTTATACGGCCGTCGCGGTTCTGACCTTGGCGCTGGGGATCGGCGCCAACAGCGCCGTGTTCAGCGTGGTCAGCGCCGTCCTCCTGCGCCCGCTGCCGTATCCCGATTCCGAGCGCCTGGTCCATGTCTGGGCGACCGACTCGGAGCGCGGCCGCACCCAGGACGTCGCTTCGTACCCTGATTTCGACGACTGGAGGACCCAGAGCGCGAGCTTCGAAGGGCTCGCCGGAATGACCGGGCGCGGCATGATCCTCTCGGGCGGCGACGGGGCCGAGCTGGTCGCGGCCCTCCAGGCGACGCCGGGCCTCTTCGAGCTGCTGGGGGTCCGGCCGGCGTCCGGCCGGACGTTCCGGCGCGAGGAAGGGGAGCCGGGCGGCGCGCGCGTCGCCCTGCTCGGCGACGGGCTCTGGAAGAGCCGTTTCGCCGGCAGGCCCGACATCGTGGGCCAGACGGTCCGGCTCAACGAAGAGGCCTTCACGATCGTCGGCGTGATGCCGGCGGGCCTCAAGATCGCTCCCGGCGAGCAGGAGCAGGTCTACGTCCCCCTGGTCCGCGATCCGAGCCGCGGCCACGGCTTCCTGCGCGTCCTCGGCCGGCTGCGGCCGGGTGTCTCCGTGAACCAAGCGCAGGCGGACCTGGATCTCGTGAGCCGCCGCCTGGCCGCGGAACACCCCGATTCCAACCGGGGCGTCGGAGCGCGCGTCGTCCCCCTGATCGAGGCCCAGGCCGGCGTCTTCCGCCAGGGGCTGCTGATCGTCCTGGGTGTCGTGGCGCTGGTGCTCCTGATCGCGTGCACCAACGTCGCCAACCTGATGCTGGCCCGCGGCGCCGCGCGCCGGAAGGAGCTGGCCGTCCGCGCGGCGCTCGGCGCCGGACGCGGGCGCCTGGTGCGCCAGCTGCTCGCCGAAAGCCTGGTCCTGGCGGGGGCCGGAGGGGTGGTCGGCCTCCTGCTCTCCTCCTGGGCGTCCGCCCTCCTCGTGTCCTTCCTGTCGCGGAGCTTCCCGATCCCCCGCCTCGAGACCACCAGTACCGACGGGCGGGTCCTCGGGTTCACCCTCATGGCGACTCTCGCGACGGCGATCCTCTCCGGCATCCTGCCGGCGTTCTCCGCGGCGTCGGGATCGCCGGTCGAGGGCCTGGGTGAATCGAGCCGCTCCACGACGACGGGGACGCGATCGCGGCGCCTCCGCGGCGGCCTGGTGATCGCGGAGACCGCTCTGGCCCTGGTTCTGATGGCCGGTGCGGGACTGCTCCTCCGATCGCTCCTCGTGCTGCGCGCCACGGCCCCGGGTTTCAGGGCGGAGGGCGTCGTGACCGTCGATGCCTTCCTGCCGCGGAGCCGGCTTGCGAGCCAGGCCGATCGGATCCGGTACTACCAGGGGCTGCTCGAGGGCATCGGGGGGCTGCCGGGAGTGACCTCGGCCGCGCTGGTGGCCAACCTGCCTCTGGGCGGAGGATCGGACTCTCTCGGCTTCCACATCCCCGGCCGATCCGATCCGGCGCCGGACGGAGCCCTCAGCGCCGATTTCAACATCGCCAGCCCGGGCTACTTCCGGACCCTCGGCATCCCCGTGCGCGAAGGGCGTGAATTCACCGATCGGGACGCCGGGAACACGCGCGCCGTCATCGTCGTCAACGAGACGGCTGCACGGCAGTTCTGGCCCGGAGAGAGCGCGCTCGGCCGGGAGATCGTACTCCCCCTGGAGGGTGGCCCGGACACCACGCTCGAGGTCGTCGGAGTGGCGGGCGACGTCCGGCAGTCGGGGCTCGGCGTGCCGACGCGCCCCGAGATCTTTCTCGACTACCTCCAGCCGGGCCCGCCCTGGCCGTGGCTGGTCCTGGTGGCCCGCACGGAAGGGGAGCCGCTGGCCGTGGCCGGGGCGATCCGGGGCGCGGCGCGCTCGGTGGATCGCGACGTGCCGATCCACCGGCTGCGGACGATGGACGAGGTCCTCTCGGCCTCGCTCGCCGCTCCCCGGGCCTACGCGGCGCTCCTTCTGCTCTTCGCCGCCCTGGCTCTGGGGTTGGCCTCCGTCGGACTGTACGGTGTCGTGTCGTACACCGTGACGCAGCGGACGCAGGAGATGGGGATCCGGCTCGCCCTCGGCGCCGCCCGCTCCGACATCCTGCGGCTCGTGCTGCGCCAGGGGCTCGGCCTCGCGGTCGCGGGAACCGTCCTCGGACTTGCGGGGGCCACAGCACTGGCGGGCGTGCTCGTCGGCCTCGTCGAAGGCCTGCGGCCGGGCGATCCCGTGACGTTTCTGATGGCCGCGATCCTCCTCCTGGCCGTGACGCTCCTGGCCTCCTACCTGCCCGCCCGAAGGGCCACGAAGGTCGACCCGGTGATCGCGCTCCGATCCGAGTGACGCGCCCCTGACCGGGAGCCTGTGCCGCGGTGCCGCCGCGCGGGATCAGCGGCCCTGGATGAACGCCGCGACGTCCGCCGACAGCCGGGCGCGAGAGGCGGCGTCCAGGTACATCATGTGACCGCCTTCGTAATTCCGGTTCGTGACCCGCTTCGGATCGATGCCGCTCGACTGGATCTGGTGCTCGGCGCCGAAGAAGGTCGTCGTGAGGTCGTGGTAGCCGCTGGCGACGAAAACCCGGAAGCCGGAGTTGACGGCCGCGGCCTGCGCCAGGAACGGCAGCGTGTAGAGGTAGCCGTCCACCCAGGACTCGCCTTCGGGGCGCTTCCAGGCGCGGTTCGCTGCCATCTGGAAGACCTCGTACGGCCGGTCCATCTCGACGCCGAGTTCGTCGGTCAGGTAGGAGTTCATCGCCGTGACGAACGGCCCGCTGATCGATCGGATGAACGGGTCGATCTCCACCGCCTCGCCGGCGTCGTCCGGGTCCTTCCCGACGAACCGCGTGTCGTGCGCCCCGACGGTCAGGCCGCGCGCGCGCAGGAGCTCCTTGCGGAACCGCTCGGCGGACACCCGGAAACGCGATCTCCGGAGGAACTCCGTCGACAGCCCCGTGAAGTCGTGCATCGTCTGCGCGATCTGGCGCGCCCGATCCTCGGGCATCGGATCCCCCTGGAACAGCGCGGTGACGTACTCCGTCGACGCGAACCTCCTGGCCTTCTGCAGAAAGGCCTCCAAATCGGCCGGCTGCGCGTCGAGAGCCTTGTGGTAGTACGCGGTGGCGGCGTAGGTCGGCAGGCTGGTGACGTACGCGAGATCGTTGCCCGGCACTCCGCTCTGGAAGACACGCACGTCCAGCGCCGCCGACACGAGGACGACGCCGTTGATCGAGACGTTGTTCAGCGGGCCGAGCTGCAGGTCGCGCACCAGAAGGCTCGCCCGGATCGTCCCGTAGCTCTCGCCGACGATGTACTTCGGCGAGGCCCAGCGCTTGTGCCGCGTCAGGTACTCCCGCACGAACGCGGCCGTCGCCGCCGCGTCCTCGTCCACGCCCCAGTAATCGACGTCCTTCTTCTCGCCCAGCGCGCGGCTGTACCCGGTCCCGACGGGATCGACGAACACCAGATCGGTCGCGGGCAGCAGCGTCTGGGGATTCGGCGCCAGGCGGTACGGCGGCGCCCCGGGATTGACGGGATCGGAGGGGATGTCCACGCGGAGGGGGCCGAACGCCCCGAGGTGCAGCCAGACCGAGGAGGATCCGGGGCCGCCGTTGAACAGGAAGGCGATCGGCCGCGCCGCCGCGTCGCCGCCGCGATCGAGGACGTAGGCGGTCGAGAAGATGCTGGCCTCGGGCTTTCCCTCGCGATCGCGCAGGTAAGTCTCCTCGGCCATGACCCGGTAGGCCAGTTTCGCCTTGCCGACAACGACCTCGTGGCGCGTCGTGAAGGACTTCGCCGCCGGCGGCTCCGCCTTCGCCGCGGCGGGAGGCTCGGACCTCGCCGGCCGGCCGTGCAGCAGCGCTAAAACGAGCAGGATGATCGCGGCCGCCGGTCTCTTCATCGGTCTTCCTCCTCAGGAGATGAGGAGTATAGGCCGTCCAGCGAGACCCCGGGGCCGGCTGCGCTATACTCCGCGGGCGGTGCCTCGCTCCCGCATGCGCATCGACCTCCGAAACCCGCGCCTGAAGGCGCTCCTGCTGGTCGTGGTCCTGGCGCCGCTGGCGTTCCTCCTGCCGGTGCGGCGGAATGCGGGCGCCCCGCAGCAGATTCACCTCAGCTGGGAGGGACCCTCCTCGGACCTCGTAACCGTCCTCTGGGCGACGGAGACCTCCTCCCCTGGGTCGCGCGTGCGATTCGGCTCGTCTCCGGCTCTGGAATCGGGTTCCGTCGACGCGCTGGCGATCCCCAGGCCGGAATCTTCCCGCCAGTACCTGCATCGGGCCGTGCTCGGGCCGCTCCTCGCTGGCACCACCTACTTCTATCAGGTGGGGGAGAATGCCACCGGCTGGTCCTCGCTGCACCAGCTCACGAGCGCGCCCCTTCCGGGAGCCGGACTCACCTTCGTCGCCGCCGCCGACATGGGGCAGGGGACGGCCGCCGCCGCCAACGCCGAGCGGATGGCCGAGGCGCGCCCGGCCTTCGCTCTCCACCTGGGCGACCTGAGCTACGCCGAGGGGGACGCCGAGGACTGGGACACCTGGTTCCGGGAGATCGAGCCGGTGGCCTCCCTGGCGCCGTACATGACCGCCATCGGGAACCACGAGTACGAACCGGGCTCCGGTCTGAGCGCCTATCTCGAGCGGCTGGCGCTGCCGAACAACGAGCGCTATTACAGTTTCGATTGCGGGCTGCTGCACGTCGTCGTGCTCGACAGCGGCGCGAGCTACGCCGCGCCTTCGACTGCCATGACGGAGTGGCTGGAAGCCGACCTGACGCGCAGCGCCCGGGATCCCGAACGTCCCTGGATCGTGGTGGGATTCCACTTTCCGCCCTATACCTCGGGAGAATATGGCGGCTGGGAGGAGGGCCGCGCGGCCTGGTCGCCTCTGTTCGACCGGCACGGAGTGGCGCTGGTCCTCAGCGGGCACGTGCATGCCTACGAGAGGTCCTGGCCCGTGGATTCGAAGGGCGTGGTCGCCCGGCGCGATTACCAGGATCCCGGGGCCCCGGTCTACGTCGTGACCGGCGGCGCCGGCCGGCACGGACGCCTGCACCAGTTCCCGGGGCCCGCACCCGACTGGTCCGCCTTCCGGGTCGTGGCCCAGCACACACTGCGCGTCACGGTCGACAGGACGCGGATGAGCGTCATGGCGATCCGCCCGAACGGCGAGGTGCTGGACTCCTTCGCCATCACCCGGGGGCGCTGACCCCTGTCGGCTTGCCTCCGCCGCTCCCGCTCCTATATTGATGACGGAACCGGCATCCCCCGGGGGTGCCCTGGCCGGCGCGCGAGCCCGGACGGAGGCAGGATGGCGCTGCGATTGGTCAAGGGTGGAACGCATCGGACGGCCCGAAGGGGAGAGCCAGGCGGCCCGGCCTTTCTTCTCGTGGGCGCCGGGGGCTCCGTCGTCGAGGCCCTGGAGTGGGAGACCGTGTCGGCCGATCCGGTCCCCGGGCGCATCGGCGCGGGCTCCGAGCACGATCCCCTTCTCCGGGCCATCGGCGAGGCGGTTCTTTTGGCCCGGCAGAGCCGCAGGCCGTCGGCACGCAGCATCGAGATCAGCCTGGAGCGGCCCCACGTCTACGCGATCGCCGCGGCACCGATCGCCGGAAAGGGACGCGGCAGGACGGGCGAGGTGGCCGTGATCGTCAGCGAGGCGCCCGCCGCGCAGGCCGGCCGCGCGGAAGGGAAGGTCATGCGACAGCTCGGCCACGATCTGCGCACGCCCCTCACCTCCATCAGCGGCGCCGTCGAGCTGTTGCAGTCGGGACGGCTCGGCCCCATGGCGGACCAGCAGGTGAGGGTGCTCGGAATGATGCAGAAGGGCGTCGACGCCATGGTGCGGCTCATCGACGAGGCCACGGCGCCATTCCGCCAGGACGCCGGGATGGGGCTGGTCGAGGAGCTGGAGGACCTGGCCCGGGAGTCGGGCGGTGGGGCCGGGGAACGCCGCGAGAAGGATCGGCACGAGACAGAGGCCCCGCGCGGGCCGCGAGCCGATCCGAAGCGGGGGCGCCGGTGACCGGCCGGATCCTGGTCGCGGATGACTCCCCATCGGTGCGCGAAATCCTGCAGGTCAGCCTGGAGACACTCGGCTACAGCGTGGTGCTGGCCGAGGACGGCGAGCGGGCCATGGAGCGGATCCAGAAGGATCGCCCCGATCTCATCATCGTCGACATCATGATGCCGAAGGTCAACGGCTTCCAGATCTGCCGGCGGGTCAAGTCCGACCCGGGCACGAGCAAGACTCCCGTGATCCTGCTGACGGCGCGCTCCGGCCAGGAGGACGTCTTCTGGGGCAAGGACTGCGGCGCCGACGAGTACATCACGAAGCCCTTCAGGACGCAGGAGCTGGAGGAAGCCATCGGCCGGCTCCTCGAGCGGCGCAGCGCACCGGCCCGGCCCGGGGAGGGCGCTTCGGACGAGCGCCGGAAGCAGCTCCAGGAGGGCGGCCAGATCGTCATGCTGCGCTGGGACGCGCGCGCCCTCGACGTGTTCCGCAAGAAGTACGGCGAGATCAAGTTCAGCGATGCGATGCGGAACCTGGGCGAAGCGGCCGAGCGCTTCCTCCGGGATCGCCACGAGCCGGGCCTGGTCGGCGTGCACGTGCCGGTCGGATTGTCGGCGGTGATCGGCGGCGAGCCCCCACAGGCGATCCGCATCGGCAAGGAGCTGGCAGTGCACCTCAACGCGCTGGCGCAGTCCTTCTACGACGGCGACGATCGCGCGCAGGGACACATCCGCTTCCGCGACCCCCGCACGGGACGCGAGGCCCATCTGCCGCTCCTGTCCTTCGTGCCGGGCATCGACCCCGATACGCACGTCTGACGCTTCGCGAATCACGATTTTGTGATTCATTGACGGACCCCAAACGCGACACTAAAATCCGTCCGGGGGCCGCGGCGGATCCATGATCCCTAAGAAACTGGGACGCTTCGAGATCGTGCGCGAGATCGGCAGGGGCGCGATGGGCCAGGTGTTCCTGGCGCACGACCCGAAGATCGAGCGTCAGGTCGCGATCAAGACCATCATCCTGCCTCCCGGAACGCCCGCCGAAGAGGCGCAGGAGACCAGCCGCCGGTTCCTGCGCGAGGCCCAGGCGGCCGGCAAGCTCCTGCACCCGAACATCGTCACCATCTTCGACGTCGGCGAGGACCAGGGCGTCTCGTTCATCGCCATGGAGTTCATCGACGGCGTGACGCTCGATCGGCATGCGAAGCCCGACTCGCTCCTGTCGCCCGGCGTCGTCCTCGAAGCGATGGCCCAGGCCGCCGCGGCGCTCGACTACGCCCACCAGGCGCGCGTCATCCACCGGGACGTGAAGCCCGCGAACCTCATGCTGCAGCGGGACGGGACCGTGAAGGTCACGGACTTCGGTCTCGCCAAGAACCCGAGCGCGAACCTCACTCAGGTCGGCGTGCTGCTCGGGACCCCGAGCTACATGTCGCCCGAGCAGATCCAGGGGAAGGAGCTGGACGGCCGCAGCGACCTGTTCTCCCTGGGGGTGTCGCTCTACGAGCTGCTCACCGGCGCGCGGCCGTTCGACGCCAATTCGATCTCGACCATCATCTACCGCGTCCTGTACGAGGACCCTCGGCCCGCCGCCGCGCAGAATCCGGCGCTGCCGCCCGACATCAACGTCGTGATCGCGAAGGCCCTGGCGAAGCTCCCCGAGAAGCGCTATTCCAGCGGGGCGTCGATGGTGGCCGACCTGCGCAGGGCCTTCGCCTCCCTGCCGCCCGCGACGCTGGCGCGTCCCTTCCCGCGCGCCGTCCTGGCGCCGCCGCCCCCGGCCGCCACGACCTCGAAGCGTCCGTCCCCGGCACCCTCGGCGTCCTCTGCGTCGTCGTCCCGCGATCGCCGGCCGCGGCGCGCGGCCGGGACCCGCGCCTCCTCACCCCCGTCGACCCTCATCGCCCACCATCCGATCAAGATCGCGGCGATCGTGGTGACGCTCGTGGCCGGTCTCGTCTTCTTCCCGCGCTGGGTCGGCCGGTCCGGCCGTTCGGAGCGGGGTCGCGGCGAGGTCGAGACCTCCGCCTCGGGCGCCCCCGTCAGCTCCGCCGCCGTCGGAGGCGGGCCGCAGGCGCACCAGGTCTCGATCCAGGTCGAGACGACGCCGCACGGCGGCGCGGTGTTCCTCGACGGCATCCCTCTGGCGGAGCCGCGCGTAGTTCTGTCGCTCCTCGACACGAAGCCGCACGACATCCAGGCCCGGGCCGGCTGCATGGAGGCGACGGCGGAGATGACCGCCGCCGATCTCGCTTCGTTCGGCGGCCCGCTGGTGCTCGAGCTTCGTCCGCGACGCGAGCCGGTGCTGATCGCCTCCCAGCCGCCCGGGGCTCGCGTCCGGCTGAACGGCAGGGACACGGGCAAGGCGACGCCAGTGGAGATCGAGCTCGACGGGTGCGAAGATCAATCGGTCGAGCTGCGGCTCGACGATCACAAGACGTGGTCCCAGACCTTCCAGTCGGGAGGCGACTTCTCAGCCATGTCGGAGGCCCTCAAGACGGTCGTCCTGCAGGCGACGCCCAAGGGCACCCTGGTTCTGCCGAAGCCGATGGGGTACGCGATCGAGGTGTTCAACGGCGGCACGCGGCTCGGACGCGCCGGCGATCCGATCCTCCTCCCCGAGGGCCGGTACACGCTGACGCTGCGGAATCCGAAGCTGTTCGTGAACGAGATGGTGAAGGTCAACGTCGTCGGCGGCCAGCGGCAGACGCCCTCGGTCCAGTACCCCAGGCTCGGGGGGCTGACCGTGCAGGCCCAGCCGAGCAACTGCAAGGTGTTCGTGGACGGCGACTACGTCGACGTGACGCCGGTGCTGCGACTGCCGATCGCCTCCGGCGATCATCGGGTCAAGGTGGTCTTCGTCCCGAACGGGTCGGAACGCGAGATGAACGTCTCTGTCTCTCCGGGCAAGGTGGAACGGGTCGTGGTGAAGTTCTGATGCGACGACATCTCCCGGGCGCCGTCGTGCTGCTGGTCCTGCTGGGATCCGCGGGCGGGGGAGCCCACGGGGAGCCCGCCGCCGGGCCGGCGACGCCTATCCCCGCGGCCAGTCCGGCCGACGACGATCGGCCGCTCGACCTCCGCACCTACGCCCAGGGGATGGACGCCCTCCGCTCCGGGCGGCGGGACGAGGCGGCGCGGCTCCTGCGCCGCGTGTTCACCGATTTCCCGTCCAGCCCCCAGGCGGCCCCGGCGCTCCTGGAGATGGCCCGCCTCATCTACCCGGTCACCCAGTGGAGCCAGATCGGGTCGGCCACTGCCCAGACGATCGAGCAGGCCGGCGACCTCCTGGGCCGCCTGTCGCAGAAGTATCGCTCCGCGCCGGAGGCCGCCCGCGCGCTGGTGATGCTCGGGTACCTCGGACTGGAGCCTGCGAATCCGCAATCGAATCTCGACGAAGCCTGCGGGCGCTTCGCCACGACGGTGCAGATCTACCCCGACAGCGACGCGGCCGACGATGCATTTTTCGCCTCGGGGATGTGCGATGCGCTGCGCGCGCGGCCGGCGCGCGCGGCGGACGACTTCGGACGGCTCCTGGAGGAGCATCCGGACAGCCCGCTGGCGCCCGAGGCGCTGTTCCGGCAGGGGGTCGCCCTGTCGCTGCTCGGCGATCCGGCGGAGGCGATGCTGGTCCTCCAGGCGCTGCGCACGCGCTACCCCGAGTCTCCGTTCGCCGCAAGGGCCCTGGAGCGCGAGACGCTGCTGCACCGCCTGCGGCTGATGCCAGGGCTGCTCACGAAATCCGGCGGGGGATCGGCGGGTCCCCTCGACTGGACGCTCCTCTACCGGGCCGACCTCGAATACGGCGCGACACCGGGAGCGGTCGGCCCGGCTGCCATCCGCGGCATCAGCGACATCAGCATCGACGCACAGGGCCTGGCGGTCGTCGCCTCGCCGCGCACGCCCGGGGTCTTTCGGCTCGACGCGCGCGGCCGCGTCCAGGAGCAGATCAACCACCCGGGCCCGGACCACATCGCCGCCGCCGAGGGGCTGGCGGTGTTCATCTCCGGGCGGCAGCAGATCGCCGTCAACGCGCGCAACTGGAGCGGCACCGACTTGAAGGGTCCCGGCGGGAGGCCGCCCAGCGACTACGGCCCGATCGCGGTCGACTCGATGGGCAGAGTGCACCTCCTCGACAGGCGGGAGAACGCCATCCTCATCTACGACAGGACGCGCCGGCTCACCGGCGCCGTGCGGCCCCCCGGCGGCAAGGACGGCCGGTTCGTCGACGTCGCCACCGGCAACGAGGGCGGGGTCTATGCCCTGGACAGCCGCGCGAAGACCGTCGTGGCGCTGCACCAGGGGCGCGAAACGCGGCGGACCGTCCTGCCGGCTTCCACGGTCCAGGACCCGATAGCGCTCGCCGTGGACGGCATCGGCGACCTGTATCTCCTGGACGCCGTCACCCGAGCCGTCGTCGTCTGCGATCCGGAGGGCCGTCCCATCACGGTCGTGCGCCCGACCAAGGAGATGCTGCAGCAGATCGGCGAGCCCGCCAGCCTGGCCGTGGACGCGTTCGGACGCGTCTACCTCGCAGGCCGGAAGTCCGGGCGGGTCGTGAGGTTCCAGTGAGAAGCCGAGGAGGTGCCGTCCTCGCCGCCATCCTGCTGGCGACCCTCGCGACCTCGACGTCCCCCCGGCGCCTGGCCCTGGCCCAGGAGGAGGAGGACCTCACCCAGAATCTTCGCTCGATGCGCACGGCCTATGATCGGGCGCGCGAGAGCATCGACGATCTCGATTTCAACGCCGCGGTCAAGGAGCTCCAGGGTCTCATCGAGCCGAGGCGCAACGCCCGCCCGTCCGACCTGACGCTCGAGGAGCTCAAGGTGCTGTGCGCGGCCTACGACCTGAGGGCGCGCGCCCTGTTCAACCTCGGGAACACCCAGGCCGCCCAGGCGGATTTCGAGTCGCTCCTGAAGCTGGACGCCACGTACCTCATCGATCGCCAGACCTTGTCGCCGAAGGTGGTCGGCCTGTTCGACCAGGCCCGCCGGCGCCTGGTCGGAGTCCTCTACCTGAGCGTGGAGCCCCAGGCGGCGCGCGTGCTGGTCGACGGCGATCAGGTCGACGCCCGCTCGGCCGAGGGCATCGGCCTGTTCACGGGGACTCACGATCTGCGCATCGAGTTGGAGGGCTACGACTCCTATTCCGAGACCGTGGGCGCCACGGGAGGCTCGGAGTTGCGCCGCAGCGTGCGCCTGCGGCCGAACCGGCGGACGCTGGAGTTCATCACCGTGCCCGCGGGCGTGACAGTGACGATCGACGGCCGTCCCGCCGGGGTCTCCGCCGGACCCCCGACCGCAGAAGTGGAGGCGCTGGCGGCGCAATTCCGCTTCGATCCGAGGCAGGCTTCCGCGCCTCTCCCGGTGCCGTTGATCCCGCCCGGCGAGCACAAGGTCACGTTCGATCGCGACTGCTTCTCGTCCCGCTCCCTCACCGTCAGGGTCGAGCTCGACGCCGAGCAGAACCGTCCCCTGCGCTACGCGCCCGTCGTCCTGGAGGAGGCCCGGTCGCAGCTCCAGGTCAGCTCGGTGCCGTCCGGCGCCGAGGTCCTCGTGGACGGGGTGAAGCAGGGGACGACTCCGATCACCCTCGACGCCCTGTGCGGAGGGGAGCGGGACGTGACGGTGGTCAAGGCGGACATCGGACGCTGGAACGAGCGAGTCAGGGTGGCCGCGGGCCAGGTGAACACGCTCAACGTGCGCCTCCGGCCAACGCTCCTCTATGCCGGCACCTTCCGCCTGGACGAGTGGGGCCGGGCCGTCTGGAGCGACGAGGACAAGGCCCTTCTCGAGGCCCTGGGCCGCGGCCTCAAGACCCTGAACGTCGTGCGCATGCCCCAGGTGCAGGAGGAGATCCGCAAGTCGATCATCCGCTGGATGATCAGCGATCCGCGCGAGGCGAGCGCCGGGACCATCCTGTCTCCGGATCTCCTGAAGGACGCCGCGGCCCGCACCGGGGCCGACCTGGTCCTGGCTGGGCTGACGTTCACCAACGACCCGGATCGCTCCTGGATGCTGGCGCTCTACTCGCCTCTGCACGGCAGCCCGGACATCGTGCGCCTCCGCACCGACCAGCCGGACGGAGTCCGGTCCTTCGTGGAACGCCTCGACAGCGCCCCGCCCGAGAGCGACGTCTGGTGGGGCATGACCCTCGCGGACTCGGGGCTCGGATCGCCGGGGCCGGTCGTGGTCCGCGTGCTGCCCGGAAGCCCCGCCGCCAAGGCGGGACTCCGCGTCGGTGATCGGCTGCAGCTCGTCGCGACCTCCAAGGTACAGAGCACGCGCGAGGCGCTCGCGGCCATGGAGAAGGAGAGCCAGCGCAAGGGAGGCGTGCGGGTCCCGGTCGTGCTGTCCGTGGACGGTGGGGACAGCGTCAGGACCGTGAGACTGGCCGCCGGCGAGGCGCCATCGGTGATCCCGCTCACCGAGGCGGGCCTTCTCTACAATCGGGCGCTGGCGGAGTTCCGGCTGCGCGCCCGGGCCTCGACCGAGGATACCTGGAAAGGCGTCGCCCACCTGAACCTGGGGATCGCCCTGATGCACTTTCGCGCCTACGACAAGGCCTTGTCGGAAGGACTGGCGAGGGCCGACCTGCCGCAGGGGAGCGGCATCGCCGCCGGCACGGTGCAGTACTATCGCGGTCTGTGCGCGTTGCGGCGCGGCGATCCGGAAGCCGCGCGGACGGCCTTCCAGGCGGCGTCCCGCGCCACCGGCAGCACCCTCGAGTCCGCCGACGGCCCGTCGGCGTCGGCGGCCGCGGCGCGCGCCCTGCAGGCGCTGCAATAGGGGCCCGCTCCCGGATGAAGTCCTGATCCCGCCGCGCCCTTGACCTGGGACGCTTCCTTGTCTAGATTGGGGGCGGCCTCGTCCAGGCCTTTCGGGAGAGCCCGGATCATGCTGGCGACTCGTCTGGTGCGGAGAACCGTTGCGTCCTGCTTCGCCTTCGGGCTGGCGTTCGGCCCGGCGGAGGTGCCGGTGCTGGGCGCCGAGGGCGCCGCGATCGTGCGCGGGGTCCTGTACCGCGAGGACGAGACGACGCGGCTTCCGGGCGCCATCGTCACCGCCATCAACGTCAAGACCGGCAGGCGGTACGCCAGCCAGCACACGGGCGACAACGGCGCCTACGAGATCGCGGGGCTGCCGGCGGGCACCTACGACCTCGCCATCGATGTCACCGACCGGGTCTACGTCACCGAGAGCCTGATCGATCTGGCGGAGGCTCAGCGCCTCTACCTGTCCTTCGCCATCCAGCAGGGCGGAGCCAAAAAAGAAGAAGGAGCGCCGGGCGGGGAAGCGAAGATGACCTTCACCGATCCGAGCGCGGTGCCGCAGCCGGTCGCGTCTTCGACCGCGAGCCCGAAGAAGAAGGGGTTCTGGAGCAGCGCCGGAGGCATCACCGTCATTTCCATCCTCGTGGCCGGAGCCGTAGGGGCCGGCGTCGCAGCGCAGCACGACTAGCCCACCTCGAGCCATGGCCGTCGCCATCCGCGCGCTCGACCTCAAGGCCGAGTACGCAGCCCTCCGGGACGAGATCGGGCCCGCGGTGCGGGGGGTCCTCGAGTCGGGCCGCTACATCGGAGGGCCCGAGGTCGAAGGTCTGGAGCAGGAGTTCGCGGGGCTCTGCGGAGTGCCGCACGCTGTGGCGGTCGGCAGCGGCACCGACGCCCTGCGGTTCGCCCTGCTGGCGGCGGGCATCGGCCCGGACCACGACGTCATCACCACACCGTTCACCTTCATCGGCACGACCGAGGCGATCAGCCAGGCCGGCGCCCGGACCGTCTTCATCGACATCGAGAAGGAGGGGTTCGCCCTCGACCCTGCCGGTCTGGAGCCCGCCATCACCCCGCGGACGAAGATGGTGCTCCCGGTGCACGTGTACGGTCAGACGGCCGACATGGCGGCGATCGGGGCGATTGCCTCGAGGCGGGGCCTCCTCGTGCTGGAGGATGCCTGCCAGGCTCACGGGGCGCTCCTCGGCGGCCGTCCGGCGGGGTCGCTGGGCCTGGCGGGAGCCTTCTCCTTCTACCCGACCAAGAACCTGGGCGGCTGCGGCGAGGGAGGGATGGTCACGACCTCGGACGCCGGGCTGGCGGCGCGGGTGCGCCGGCTCCGGGACCACGGCCAGAAGGAGAAGTACCTGCACGTGGAGGAAGGATGGAACGGCCGTCTCGACGCCCTCCAGGCGGCGATCCTGCGCGTGAAGCTCCGCCATCTTCCGGAGTGGAACGATCGGCGCCGGACGCTGGCGGCCCAGTATCGCGACCGGCTGGCGCGGCTGGAGGTGCTCGGCGCTTTGCGGCTTCCCGGCGAGCGCCCCGGCGGGCGCCACGTCTACCATCAGTTCGTCGTGCGCATCCCGTCCGCGGGAGTGGGCGCCCCTGCGGAGGCGCGCCGCGATCGGCTGCGGGAGGAGCTGCTCGAGGACGGCATCGAGACCGGCGTGCACTATCCGATCCCCCTGCACCGCCAGCCGTGCTACGCGTCGATGGGGCTCCAGGAGGGCTCGTTCCCGGAGTCGGAAGCGGCGGCGCGCGAGGTCCTGAGCCTGCCGCTGCATCCTCTGCTGTCGCCGGCCGAGGTGCAGCGCGTCTGCCAGGCTCTCACCCGCCGGCTGGGAGCCTGATGCCCCGCCGGCCGGGCGTGCGGCCGCTGCGCCTGCTCCTTGTGGCTGGGGCCCGCCCCAACTTCATGAAGGTGGCGCCGCTCCTGCGCGAGTTCCGCCGGCGGCCGGTTCGGTTCAGCGCCCGTCTGCTGCACACAGGCCAGCACTACGATGAGGCGATGTCCGACGTTTTCTTCGAGGAGCTGGGCATCGGGCGGCCGGAGATCCATCTGGGCGTAGGGTCCGGCTCGCACGCCGTGCAGACCGCCCGGATCATGGAGCGGTTCGAGCAGGTGCTCGGCCAGGAGCGGCCCGACTGGGTGGTGGTCGTCGGCGACGTCAACTCCACCGCGGCCTGCGCCCTCGTGGCGGCCAAGATGACGCCGCCCGTCAAGGTGGCCCACGTCGAGGCGGGCCTGAGATCGCGCGACCGCCGGATGCCGGAGGAGATCAACCGGATCGTGACCGATGCGCTCTCCGATCTGCTGTTCACCACCAGCGCCGACGCCGACCGGAACCTGGCGGCCGAAGGGGTCGATCGGCGCCGCGTCCACCGCGTCGGGAACGTGATGATCGACACGCTCAAGCGGTTCGTAGGCCGCTCGAACGGGTCGGACGTGGTGCGGCGCCTGGGCATAGCACCGCCGTTCGCGCTGCTGACGCTGCACCGTCCCTCCAACGTGGACGACCGGGCGACCCTCAAGCGCATCCTGGAGGGCCTGGGGCGGATCGGACAGGAGGTGCCGATCCTCTTCCCGGCCCACCCCCGCACGATCAAGATGATGCGGGAGTTCGGGGCCCGGGCGGAGGAGGTGCCAGGCCTCCGGATCGTGGCCCCCCTCGGCTATCTGGACTTCCTCCACCTCCAGAAGCGGGCGGCCCTCGTCCTCACCGACTCCGGGGGGATCCAGGAGGAAGCCTCGATCCTCGGCGTCCCCTGCCTCACGCTCAGGGAGAACACCGAGCGGCCGGTGACCGTCAGACATGGCACCAACCGGCTGGTCGGGAGCGACACCAGGGCTATCGCCAGGGAGGGGCTCCGGGCGCTGCGCATGGGCCGGACCCGCCGCCGCCGCATTCCGCTCTGGGACGGACGGGCCGCGGTCCGCATTGCCGACGTCTTCGCCGCGCTCCATAGAAACTCATAAAGTCAATTCCATCAATTAGATAGACGATGGCCATGTGGCCGGTCGCGGTGGTTCGCAGGGCGGAACGCGCCTTGACCCTCGTTCGAGCGGTCTGGTACGATCAGGGCACTTCATTGACGGTGCTCTCCATGGTGAGTCGGTTCTTTCCTGGCTTCTTCGACCTGTAGGGACATCCCTGTCGGCTCCTATACACCCGGTCGGTGGTGCAGGTCTGTCGAAGGTCGAGGATGTCCCATGAAGAATGGAATGAAGCGGGACCCGAGGTCGGGGTCAAGGGGAGCGGGGCCGGGGGGCCCGGTGTCGGGCGCCGCCCTGGCGACCACCGAGGAGGCACCCCTTTCCATGGTCGAGCCCGTGAAGACGACCCTGCGGTTGAGCCCCAAGGCGAGGGCCAAGGCTCGGGCCCGTCGCGGGGCGCGGCGGATGTCCGTCGACAAGGTCGTCAAGGAGTCCCAGCGCTGGCTCGAGATCATCGCCCGTCCTGACCGCCCGTCCCCCGCCCAGCGCAAGCGGATCATCAAGGAGACCGTCCGGTCGTTCTCGACCTACTTCAACAGCGGCTTCCTGACCTACCGCAAGTCGGTGGCGGAGGCCGCACAGTACGCCTCGATCGAATGGACCGGGGAGGGTTGCTACCTCGAGGACGTCGGGGGCCGGCGCTACATCGACTGCCTCGGCGGCTTCGGAATCTACAGCGCCGGGATCCGGCACCCGCGCATCGTCGAGGCCGTGAGCCGGCAGCTGGCGCGGATGCCGATGTCCAGCCAGGAGCTCCTCGACCCGCTGCGAGGCGTCCTGGCCGAGCTGCTGGGTGAGATCGCCCCGGGCAACCTCCAGAAGTGCTTCTTCATCAACAACGGCACCGACGCCGTGGAGGGCGCCATGAAGCTGGCGCGCCTCTATACCGAGAAGTCCGGGTTCATCTCGACGCTGCGGGGCTTCCACGGCAAGTCGTACGGATCGCTGTCGCTGATGGGGAAGGCCGAGTTCCGCATCGCCTTCGAGCCTCTCCTGCAGGACGTCTACTTCGTCGAGTTCGGCGACGCCGACGAGGTCGAGTGGCAGCTCAAGAAGGCGCGGGACGTGGGTCTCGAAATCGCCGCCGTCGTCGCCGAGCCCGTGCAGGGGGAGGCCGGCGCCATCGTGCCACCGGACGACTACTGGCCGCGCCTCCGCGCGATCTGCGACGAGTACGACGTCCTGCTGATCGCCGACGAGGTGCAGACCGGCATGGGCCGGACGGGGAGGCTGTTCGGCGTCGATCACTGGGACGTGATCCCGGACATCATGTGTCTGGGGAAGGCGCTCGGAGGGGGCGTCATGCCGCTCTCGGCCTTCATCTCGACGCCCGAGATCTGGAAGGTGCTGGAGCAGAACCCGTTCCTGCACTCGTCGACGTTCGGGGGCAATCCTCTGGCCTGCGCCGCCGGCATCGCCGCCATCAACGTCACGCTGAGCGAGGACCTGCCGGCCCAGGCGGCGGAGAAGGGGGACTACTTCCTGCAGGGCTTGAAGGAGATCCAGGCGCGTTACGCCGACGTGGTGATCGACGTGCGCGGCAAGGGGCTCCTGATCGGCGTCGAATTCATGGACACCGAGTTCGGATACTCGGTCGCGTCGGGGCTCTTCCGCCGCGGCGTGCTGGTGGCCGGCACCCTCCTGAACGCCAAGACGATCCGCATCGAGCCTGCGCTGTTCATCCCGAAGGAGCAGATCGACGAGGTCCTCAACGCCCTCGACGATACGCTGAGGAGCCTCGCGTGAAGCTGCCGATCGATCATCCTCTCGGCCGCGAGGAGCAGGAGGCCGTCGCCGCGGAAGGCATCGACAACTGGAACGCCTTCCTGCGCCGCTTCCCCAAGACCAAGGATCGGGACCGCGATCGCGCCCTGGTCGAGTGGAGCGGCGAGGGGTCCCTCATCCGGAACGTCTACGGCGAGGAGTACATGGACTGCCTCGGCGGATACGGCATCTTCTCGCTCGGACACCGGCACCCGGAGGTGATCGCGGCGGTCAAGTCGCAGATGGATCGGATGCCGCTGCACAGCCAGTACCTGGTGAACCCGATCACCGCGCACGCCGCCCGCTGCCTCGCCGAGGTCGCGCCGGGGGCGCTGCGGCGCACGTTCTTCTGCAACAGCGGCACGGAGGCGGTGGAAGGGGCGCTCAAGCTGGCGCGGCTGTACACCGGGCGGCGCGGCTTCGTCTCCACCCACAACGCCTTCCACGGCAAGTCTCTGGGATCGCTCTCCGTGACCGGCCGGCCGGTCTTCCGCGAGCCGTTCCAGCCCCTCCTGCCGGACGTATCGTTCGTTCCGTTCGGCGACGCCTCCGCCATGGAGGCGGCCATCACCCGGGAGACCGCGGCGGTCATCCTGGAGCCCGTGCAGGGAGAGGGCGGGGTGATCGTGCCGCCGGACGACTACTTTCCGGCGGTCCGGGAGGCGTGCACGCGGCGCGGCGCGCTGCTGATCGCCGACGAGGTGCAGACCGGCCTCGGCCGGATCGGCGCCCTGTTCGGCGTCAACCTCTGGGGGGTGGTGCCCGACATCCTGTGCCTGGCGAAGGCGCTGTCCGGAGGCGTCATCCCGTGCGGCTCGTTCACGACCACGGACGAGATCTTCGCCTCGTTCCACAAGAACCCCATGTATCACTCGTCGACCTTCGGCAACAACCCGCTGGCCGCCACCGCCGCCGCCAAGGCGATCGAGATCACCGTCCGGGACCGCCTTCCCGAGCGCTCGGCCCAGCTGGGCGCAGCCCTCCTGGAGCGGCTTCGCGGGCTGCAGCGGAGCCATCCCGACAAGGTCCTAGCGGTCCGTGGACGGGGGCTCCTGCTGGGCATCGAGATGCGCGATCAGGACCTCGGCGCCGCGCTCGCCGGCAGCCTGTTCGAACGGCGCATCCTGGTGGCCTACGCGCTCAACCGGCCGGAGGTCATCCGGATCGAGCCGCCGCTCAACATCCCCGAGCCGTACCTCGACCGGCTGGTCGAGGCGCTCGAGGCGTCCATGGCGTCGATCTGATGCGGCGGCGCGGCCCGCGCCGTCGTCACCGACCACCGCATGGCTCGCGTCATGCCGCGAGTCCGGAGAGTCCTGACCAGGTGACGGTGGTGGGGGCGCTCGCGTCCGACCGGCGCCCCCGATGGATTCCTCCCGGACTTATCGAACTGCTTGATTCCGAATGAGTTCGCGTCCCGGCGGAGACCCGAGCGTGGGACTGGCATCGGCCGTGCTATCCTCGCGGTGATCACCCCAGCAACGACCCATCGGGAGGATTCCTTGACGCCGGATCCGTCCGACCAGGCACGCGCTCCGTTCAAGGTCATGGACTGCGCCCTCACGATCATCTCCCTCGGCCGCAGCGCGCAGACGCTCCGCGAGCTGCGCGACCACATCTCGGTCGTGCCGACGCAATGCCTGTCGCACCACTTCTACGACTCGCTGCTGCGCCCGAGCTTCGACGATCGCGAGTACCGCAACGACTTCGCTCTCTGGGCCCGCCGCCAGCTAGGCGACAGGCGGCTGGCGGAGCGGCTGGCCGTCATCGAGCCGATCGATTTCGCCGACCTCGAAGATCTGAGAGCGCACCTGCTGGACGTCGTCGAGGACCGGCTGGCGGAGGTCGTGGACGCCCCTCCCGGGGCGCCCGGACGGGAGTTCCATTTCCTGCGGTCGCAGTACGTGATCATCGACACCGGCCTGCGGGCGGCGACGCCGAGCGACCTGGCGGCCCACATCCCGCGCGCCACGCCGGGGAGCATCTTCTTCCACTTCGTGGATGCGCGCCGCCGCACCCCCGAGCGGACCGACGACTACTCGCTCTGGCTCAAGGACTGGGGGGAGGCCTACGACGAGGTGCGGCGCCGCCTGGCGGCGGTCGATTTCCACCTCTGGTCCCTGACCGAGACGCGGGAGCGGATCGCCCGCTGCTTCACGGACGACGCTTCTGCTGAGGCCGGCCGGTGAGGGCCCGGCTCTCGGACTACGTCGAGGCTGCCGGCCCGGAGGCGATCGAGCAGCTCCAGAAGCTCGCCCGACCGCTGGCCGGCCGCACCGTCCTGCACGTCAACTCCACGCGGATCGGCGGGGGCGTGGCCGAGATCCTGGCGCGCCTCGTGCCGCTCTCGGAGGAGCTCGGCCTCAAGGCGCGCTGGGAGGTCATGGAGGCTCCCGCGGAGTTCTATGGGGTCACCAAGGCGTTCCATAACACCCTGCAGGGGATGCCGGCCCCGATCACGCAGCGCCAGCTCGACCTCTACCAGCAGGTCAACCAGGAGAACGCCCGCCGGCTGCAGGGCGTGCTGTCGGAGGCCGATTTCGTGTTCATACACGATCCCCAGCCGGCCGCCCTGCTGCGCTTCGTTCCCCGCCGCCGCGGGCGCTGGGTCTGGCGCTGTCACATCGACATCAGCCGGCCGCACCGTCCGGCCTGGAAGTACATCCGGGAGACGGTGTCGCGCTACGACGCCAGCGTCTACTCGCTGGCCGCCTTCGCCCAGCCGCTGCCGCACCCTCAATACCTCATCCCGCCCAGCATCGATCCGCTGAGCGACAAGAACATCGAGCTGCCGCAGGAGGAGATCGACGCCGTCGCCGCGCGGCACGGCCTGGACCCACTGCGCCCCGTGATGCTGCAGGTGTCCCGCTTCGATCGCTTCAAGGATCCGGTGGGCGTGATCCGCGCCTATCAAATCGCCCGGCGGAACGTGCCGATCCAGCTGGTTCTCGCGGGCGGCACCGCCAGCGACGATCCGGAAGGGGAGGTCGTCTACGAGGAGGTGCGCGAGGCGGCCGCCGGCGATCCGGACGTGCATCTGCTGCTGCTCCCGCCCGACGCTCACCGGGAGATCAACGCGCTGCAGCGCCGCGCCGATCTGGTCCTGCAGAAATCCCTGCGCGAGGGGTTCGGGCTGACCGTGACCGAGGCCCTCTGGAAGGGGAAGCCAGTCATCGGCGGAGAGGCGGGCGGTATCGTCCTGCAGGTCATCGACTACCACACCGGATTCCTCGTCAGGACGCCGGAAGGGGCGGCCTTCCGCATCCGCTACCTGCTGAACCGCCCGCAGACCATGGCGACGATGTCGCTCAAGGCGAGACGGTTCGTGCGCGAGAACTTCCTGCTGACCCGCCACCTCGAGCAGTATCTGACCCTCATGCTGGCCCTGCAGCACGGAGCGACCGATCGTGTCGAGATCGCCTGAAGGGCCCGAGGCGCCGGGCCGGGTGGAGGACCTGGCCGAGGCGCTCTGGGCGGAGGCGAGGGACGCGGAGCACCGGCTGCTCCTGATGGACTACGACGGCACCCTTGCCCCGTTCCACGTCGATCCGCTCGAGGCGCATCCGGTGCCCGGGGCGGCGCCCCTCCTCGAGCGCATCACCGCATCCGGGACGCGGGTCGCCGTGATCTCGGGCCGCCCCGTGGCCCAGCTGCGGCGGCTGCTGGAGGTGGGAGGCATCACCCTCGTGGGCGAGCACGGCTGGGAGATCTGGGATCCCGGGACGGGCCTGTCGCGCCACCCTCTCCCTCCCTCGGTGGCCGGGTCCCTGGCCCGCGTGGCGGCCGCCGCGCGACGGGAGCCGTGGGGGGAGCGGCTGGAGGAGAAGCGGACCTCCCTGGTCCTCCACACGCGCGGCATGCCGGAGGAAGCGGCGTCCCGCGCGGCCGGGTCGTTCGGTGATCTCTGGCTCGCGGAGAAGCCTCCGGCCGGCCTCAGCCTCCAGCCGATCGACGGCGGCATGGAGCTGCGCGCCACGGATCGCGACAAGGGGTCCGCTGTCAGAGACATCCTCTCCACCTGCCCCCCGGGCGTCTTTTCGATCTACCTCGGCGACGAGTGGACAGACGAGGACGCCTTCCGGGCGCTCGCGGGGCGCGGCGCCGGCATCCGGGTCGGGCTCGCCGAGAGGGACTCGCATGCGCAGCACCGGCTCGCCGGCCCGGAGGAGGTCATCGCGTTCCTGAGACGATGGGTGGTCTCCGTCGAGACGGCCCGGCCGGCGGCGACGGGGAGGGCGTCGTGAGCCGCCTCGTCGTCGTCTCGAATCGCCTGCCCGGCGGCCGGCCGAAGAGCGGGATCGGAGAGCGCGGCGCCCCCGTCGGCGGGCTCGCCACGGCGGTCCTCGGCGCCCTGCGCAGCCGCCCCGGGAGCGTCTGGGTCGGCTGGAGCGGACGGAGCGCCGATCGCGAGCGCCCCGGGTGGGCCTCGCGGGGAGTTCTGGACGGCGTCGAGCTCTGCGGCCTGGCGCTGACCGACGACGAGATCGACGCCTACTACCATGGGTACTGCAACCAGACCCTTTGGCCGCTCCTCCACTGCTTCCAGGGGAAGGCCAGAATCCGGCTGGCCCACGAGGAGGTCTACCGCAGAATCCAGGGCCGGTTCGCCGATGCCCTCTGCGGGATCCTGAGGCCCGACGATCTCGTCTGGGTGCACGACTACCACCTCTTCCTGGTCGGGCGGGAGCTGCGGCAGCGCGGCTGGCGTGGATCGATCGGCTTCTTCCTGCACACGCCGTTCCCGCCGCTGGAGATGTGGCAGATCCTGCCGCAGCCCGAGGACGCGCTCGAGGCTTTGCTGCACTACGACGTGATCGGCTTCCACGTGCCGGGCTTTCTGGAGAACTACGTCCACTGCGCCCGCCGCCTGCTGCAAGCCTCCTGGGACGACGTCTGGCTGCAGGCCCGCGGCCGGCGCCAGCGCGTCGCGACCTATCCGGTCGGGATCGAGCCGGACGACTTCCGGCGCACGGCAGGCGACTCAGGCGGGAGCAAGCGCAGCGGCACGCTCATCCGCGCCCTGCGCGACCGCGCCCTGATCCTGGGGGTCGACCGCCTCGACTACACCAAGGGCATCCCGGAGCGAATCCAGGCCTTCGAGCGTCTCGTGCGCCGCCATGACGAGTGGCGGAAGCGGGTGGTGTTCGTGCAGATCGCCTCCCCCAGCCGCGAGGAGGTCCCGGAGTACGGCGAGCAGAGGCGCCGCATCGAGTCCCTCCTGGGGCGGATCAACGGCGAGCTCGGCGAGCACGACTGGGTCCCCATCCGTTACCTGTACCGGGCCTACGAGCGCGGCTTCCTGGCCCGGCTCTACCGGCAGGCCGACGTCGGCCTCGTCACGCCGCTGCGGGACGGCATGAACCTGGTGGCGAAGGAGTTCGTCGCCGCCCAGGACCCCGACGATCCCGGCGTTCTCGTCCTCAGCCGCAGCGCCGGCGCCGCACAGCAGCTCGAGGAAGCGCTCCTGGTGAATCCGTTCATCACTGCGGACGTCGCCAGCGGCATGCACCGGGCGCTGGTCATGCCGCTCGCCGAGAGACGGGAGCGTCACGCGGCCCTGCTCTCCCGCGTGCGGCGGGAGACCGCCTCCGAGTGGGCGCGCCGGTTCATCCAGGACCTCGGAAGCGCCAGGGCGCGCGAGGCCGTCGGGAAGGTCCTGGGCCTGGAAGGCCGCCGGCGAGGCTCGGGCGACCGGCGGGTATAATGCCGCGCCGGACGGCGGACCAGCCGCTGCCGGCGCGCCGCGCCGGTCGGACGGCGTCCGCAGTTCCGTCCTGGGGGGCCGGTCGTGACCAGTATGTGGATCGGGGGGAAGCGCGCGGCGAGCGGGACGCGACGCACGTTCGAGGTCGACAATCCCGCCACCGAGCGGATCGTGGGACGCGTGCCGCGGGCCGACGAGCGCGACGCCGACCGGGCGGTCGCCGCCGCCGCGGAGGCGTTCCGGGACTGGCGCTTCACGCCCGGGATCGAGCGCGCCGCCCTGCTGCACCGGTTCGCGGCGCGGCTCCGGGAGAAGCACCGCGCCATCGCCCGGCAGATGACCCTCGAGGGCGGCAAGCCGCTGATCGAGAACCTGGACGAGGTCGAGTGGTGCGCCGGCGTCTTCGACTACTACGGCGAGCTGGCGCGCGACCAGGCGGGGAAGGTGATAGCACCGGTCTTCCGCCATCAGGTCAACTTCGTCCGCAAGGAACCGTACGGCGTCGTCGTCTGCATCGTCCCCTGGAACTATCCGCTCCTGCTCCTGTGCTGGAAGGCGGCGCCGGCCCTGGCGGCCGGGAACACGCTGGTCATCAAGCCCAGTGAGGAGACCCCGCTCTCGACGCTGATGCTGGCGGAGGATTTCGGGCTGTTCGGCAAGGGCGTGGTCAACATCGTCACCGGGTACGGGCCGGAGGTCGGCGAGCCGCTCGTGACGCACCCCGACGTGAGCCTGGTCGCCTTCACCGGCAGCATCGCCACGGGCCGGGCGATCGCCCAGGCGGCGGCGCCGTCGCTCAAGAAGCTGAACCTCGAGCTCGGCGGGAACGATCCGTTCATCGTCTGCGACGACGTCGACGTGGACGTCGCCGCGCGCGGGGCTGTCTGGGCCGCGTTCCTCAACATGGGGCAGGTCTGCACCTCGGGTGAGCGCTTCTACGTCTTCGAGAGCATCTTCGACGAGTTCGTGGCGAGGTTCGTGCGGGCCGCGAAGCGGCTGCGGCTGGGCGATCCGCTGGGACCGGACATCGATTGCGGGCCTCTCATCCGTGAGTCGCACCGCCAGAAGATCGAGCGCACGATCGAAGAGGCGACCTCCCAGGGCGCCCGGATCCTGTGCGGCGGCCGCAGACCGCCGCATCTCAAGAGGGGCTACTTCTTCGAGCCGACCGTCCTGGTGGACGTCACGCACGAGATGTCGCTGATGCGCTCGGAGACCTTCGGGCCCATCGCGCCTCTTGTACCCGTCAAGGGGATCGAAGAGGCCGTGCGCCTGGCCGACGACTCGACCTACGGGCTCGGCGCCAGCATCTATACCAGCAGCCTCGAGCGCGCCATGTACGCCATGGAGAACGTGCATGCCGGGACGTTCTGGATCAACGATCCGCTGACCGACAACGACGCCGGCCCGTTCGGCGGGATGCGGATGTCGGGCATGGGGCGGGAACTCGGGATCGAGGGCCTGGACGCCTTCCGTGAGCCGAAGCACGTCCACATGGACTACCGGGTGGAAGCCAAGCCATACTGGTATCCGTATCGCTGGAAGGGCGTCATGCCGAAGAAGCCGAAGAGGTCCACGAGATGAGAAAGCACGTCGTGCTGAAGACCCCGGTGCCGGGGCCGAGGTCGCAGGAGCTCCTCGCCGCCCGTCAGGAGGCCGTTCCCCGCGGCGTCTACAACATCACGCCTCTGGTCATCGCCCGGGGGGAGGGGGCGATGATCGAGGACGTCGACGGCAACCGGCTCATCGACTTCGCAGGCGGGATCGGCGCCCTGAACGTGGGTCACGCGCCGGGGCCGGTCGTGCGCGCCGTGCAGCAGCAGGCGGAGAAGTTCCTGCACTCCTGCTTCCACGTGACCATGAACGAGCCGTACCTCCGCCTCGCCGAAGCCATGAACCGGATCACGCCCGGCACCTTCCCCAAGAAGACCTTCTTCGCCAACAGCGGCGCGGAGGCGGTCGAGAACGCGGTCAAGGTGGCTCGCTCCTTCACGCGGCGTCCCGGGGTGATCTGCTTCGAGGACGCGTTCCACGGCCGGACGCTCCTGGCGATGTCGCTCACCAGCAAGGTGCGCCCCTACAAGGACCATTTCGGTCCCTACGCCGGGGAGACGCACCGCATGCCGTACGCCTACTGCTATCGCTGCCCGTGGGGGAAGAAGTACCCCGGCTGCAACATCGAGTGCGGGCACTTCCTCGAGGACTTCTTCCAGCGCTACGTGGAGCCGGACACCGTGGCGGCGCTCCTGGTCGAGCCGGTGCTTGGAGAGGGCGGCTTCGTCATGCCGCCGCCCGAGTACTATCCCGTGCTCGCCAGGATCTGCCGCCAGCACGGCATCCTGATCATTGCCGACGAGGTGCAGTCGGGGTTCGGGCGGACGGGCCGCATGTGGGCCTCGGAGCATTACGGACTGGAGCCCGACATCCTGGTGGCCTCCAAGTCGATCGCCGGCGGCCTGCCGCTGTCCTCGATCACCGGCCGGGCGGAGATCATGGACGCTCCGCAGGAGGGCAGCATCGGCGGGACCTTCGGCGGCAACCCGGTGGCCTGCGCGGCCGCCCTGGCGGTCATCGATCAGTTCGAGAAGCACAACCTTCCCGACAAGGCCAGGAAGATCGGCGAGCGCGTGCGGGCCTCGTTCGAGGGCCTCTGGAAGAAATGCCCGCTGGTCGGCAACGTGCGCGGCGCCGGCGCGATGCAGGCCATGGAGTTCGTCAAGGACCGGACCACGAAAGAGCCGGCCAAGGACCTGGTCCAGTCGATCGTCCGGCTCTGCTACGAGCGCGGCCTCCTCGTGATCGGGGCCGGAACCTACGGCAATGTCCTGCGCACCCTGATGCCGCTGGTGATCACCGAGGAGCAGCTGGAGGAAGGCCTGGACATCCTGTCGGGCGCGGTGCTGGAGGCCTCGCAGGGGCTGGTCGCCGTCCCGGCCGCCGCCGGAACCGTCGAGCCGCTTCCCGCCGCCAGGTAATCGGCGCCCTCCGCCGGGGTCGCCCGCCATCGGTCAGGGCGGGCCGTCGCACACCGTGGGAACCGGGCGCCCAACTCCGTCGTTGATTCGGGTAGTATCGTCGCGCCGGCGGGGTCGCGGCGAGCCCGCTCGGTCCATCCCCACGGGGGCGAGGTGACGGCATGCTGCTGCAAGGGAAGCAGGCCCTGATCGTCGGCGTCGCCAACAAGCGGAGCATCGCCTGGTCGATCGCCGAGGCGTTCCACCGCGAGGGGGCGCGGCTGGCCTTCAATTATCAGGGAGATCGACTCAAGGAGAACGTCGAGGGGCTGGCGGCCGGAATCCCGGGCTCGCTGATCGTCCCGTGCGACGTCACCCGGGACGGCGAGATCGACGCCATGTTCGCGAAGGTCCAGGAGCACTTCGGCCGCCTCGACATCCTGGTCCATTGCGTGGCATTCGCGAAGAAGGAGGACATCGAGGGAGCCTTCCTGACCACGTCGCGCGAGGGCTTCGCGACCGCGCTGGACATCAGCGCTTATTCGCTGACGGCCCTGGCACAGCGCGCCGCCCCGCTCATGGCGGGAGGCGGCAGCATCGTGGCGCTGACCTACCTCGGCTCGGAGCGCGTGGTGCCGAAATACAACGTCATGGGCGTGGCGAAGGCGGCGTTGGAGGCCAGCGTGCGCTACCTGGCGTACGACCTCGGAAAGCAGGACATCCGGGTCAACGGCATCTCGGCCGGCCCGATCAACACGCTGGCGGCGCGTGGCATCTCCGGCTTCAGCTCGATCCTGGCGCACGTGCGCGAGAAGTCGCCCCTGCCGCGCAACACCGAGCCGGCGGAGGTGGGGGACGCGGCCGTGTTCCTGTGCAGCCCGCTGGCGCGCGGGATCACGGGCGAAGTCCTCTTCGTCGACAACGGCTACCACGTGATGGGGACGTAGGAGACCGGGACGAACGCCTCGCTCGCGCTCGAAGCCTCTGGACTCTGCAAGACCTACGGCTCGGTCCTTCGCCGCCGCCGGGTGCAGGCTCTCTCCGCCCTCGACCTGAAGGTCCCGCGAGGCACGGTCTTCGGCCTCCTGGGACCGAACGGCGCCGGGAAGACGACGCTCGTGAAGCTGGCGCTCGGGATCGCCTTCCCGACCGGCGGGCGGGTGACGGTCCTCGATCGCCCGGCCGGCGACGTGGAGACCAGGGCGCGCGTGGGCTACCTGCCCGAGAACCACCGGTATCCCGCCCACCTGACTGGAGAGCAGACGCTGTACTTCTTCGGCCGCCTGTCGGGCCTGGGCGACCCGGAGCTGGGACGCCGCGTGGACCTGCTCCTGAAGCGCGTCAAGCTCGAGGACTGGCGGGGCACCCCGGTTCGGAAGTACTCCAAGGGGATGATGCAGCGACTCGGCATGGCCCAGGCGATCCTGAACGAGCCGGATCTCCTGATCCTGGACGAGCCGACCGACGGCGTCGACCCGGTCGGACGCAGGGAGATCCGCGATCTCCTCCTGGAGCAGAAGGAGCGCGGCGCCACGATCTTCCTGAACTCGCACCTCCTCTCCGAGGTCGAGCGAGTCTGCGACCGCGTCGCCATCCTGAAGGGGGGTCGGCTGGTGCGCGAGGGACAGGTGGAGGACCTGACGCGGGTGTCGAGCGCCTTCGAGCTGGAGGCGCACGGCGCCTCGCGCCAGAGGCTTCTGGCCCTCGCGGCGCGGTTCCCCGGCCTCGCGGTCGCGCCACCGGCGCCGCCGGCGATGGGCGGGGCGCCTGCGATGGCGGGGGCCGGAGCACCCGGGGCCGCGGGGCCGGCCGCCGACGAGCCCGTGGTCCTGACGTATCCGGGCGGCCACGCCGACTTGAATCGCCTGATCGACGCCCTGCGCTCCGAGCAGGTCTCGATCACCTCCGTCCGCCCGCGCCGCGAGAGCCTCGAGGAGGTGTTCGTGCGGGTGGTGAGCGACGGGGAGGGCGCGTGAAGATCCGCGCCCTGATCCTGGACGCCGCGCGCGAGCTGCTGTACCGGAAGACGCTCCTCTTCTACTTCGGCATCGTGACGCTGGTCCATCTCTTCCTGATCCTGGCGCTGCAGACGGACGTGGCGGACGGCGCCATCACCTCGATCAAGGTGTTCGGTCTGGAGGGCCGCGCCTCGAGCGGCAGCTTCACGCTCGGCGGACCGGCAGGCCAGCAGCCCGACGCCCTCACGGCCGCGGCGCTGGTCCAGGGGATCCAGATCGGCATCTCGTTCGTCCTGTATCCGATGGGGATCCTGCTCGCGGTGTTCGCCACCTCCAGCCTGGTGCCCCGCATGCTGGAGAAGGGAACGATCGACCTGATCCTCGCCAAGCCCGTCTCCAGGCCGGCCCTGTTCGCGGCGCGATACCTGGGCGCCCTCCTGGTGGCGGGGGCGAACCTGATCTACCTGGTGGGCGGCGTGGGCCTGATCCTGGGGCTGAAGACGGGCTTCTGGAACTGGGGCTTCATCCTCTCCGGCCTCATGATGACGGCCTACTTCGGAGCCCTGCTGGGGTTCCTGGTCCTGATCGGAGTGCTGCTGCGCTCGACCACCATCGGCCTCATGATGACGACGGGCATCTTCATCGTCAGCCTGGTGATCCGCCTGCCGCACGCCAACCGCAACTGGCCGATGCTGCTGACCAGCAAGACGGCCCGCTTCCTGGCGCAGGGCATGGTCGAGACGCTCTACCACGGCCTCCCGAGAACCTACGACTTCGGCCAGATCGCCAGCGAGCTGATCCTGCACCGTCCCGTCACCACCTGGATGCCGGTGGGAGGAACGCTCGTCTCGGGCCTGGCCGCCCTGGGGCTGGCGATCCTCTATTTCAGGCGGGTCGACTTCTGAAGCCTCGACACCAGACAACGCGGAGGAGCGAGCGATGAGACGACCGCCGGAAGGCAGACGACCCTGGGGCTTCCTGCTCTCGCTTCTGTTGTGCGGCCTCGCCGTCGCCTGCGCCCGCCGGGCGCCGGGGGTATCCGACCGCATCCGCGGCAGCGCGCTGCGCCACCTGCCGCGGGAAAGTGTCGGACTAGCCGTGGTCGAGATGAAAGCTCTGCGCGAGCGGGAGGCGGCGGAGCGCTGGCTCGACGACCTGGCGGCGGATCTCGACGCGACCCCCTCGTTCAAGATGATCCGGCAGGCGCTCGGTCCGGAGGTGATCCGGAAGGTGGACCGCGTGGCCCTCGCCCTGGTCCCGCAGGAGGGCGGCGGTACGGGCTACGCCGTGCTGGCCGAGGGGACCTTCGAGGAAGCACGGATGCGCCAGCTGACCGGCGGCCAGGAGATCCTGACCTTGCTGGAAGTGGCGGGACAGCCGGACGTGAGCCTGACCGTGCTGCCGGGTGGGACTCCCGTCTTCGGCCCCCGGGGCGTGCTGCGGCAAGTGCGCGGGACAGGGTCGGGCAAGGACGCGGGCCTCGGGGCGTCGTCGTTGATGGGCGTCCTGGGGAAGGTCCAGCCGGCGGCGCAGATCTGGGGCGCCATCGATTACGCGCCGCTGGTCGATCTGGCACGGCGAGGGATGTCGTCCGGTGGTCGCGAGGCGCCGCTGTCGGCGCCCGGCGCCGGCCACCTGAAGGCGCTGGCCTTCCAGGGCGTGATCGACAAGACAATCGCGTTTGTCCTGTTCGGGCAGGCCGAAGCCGAGCCGGGCGCGAAGCAGCTGGCGGACGCGGCGCGGGGGCTCGTCGCCCTGGCGCGCATGAGCGCCAGCCAGCAGGGGACCGGCCCCTGGCTCGAGTTCCTGGATGGAATCCGGATCGATCAGAGCGGCCCCGACGTCGAGGTCCACGGAACGCTCACCAGCGCCATCGCGCAGGCGCTGGCCGGACAACTCCCGGGCCTCGCGGAGGGGGTGTCGGGCCGGGGCGGCGCGGCGCCGAAGGAGGACCGTCCCGCCCTGCCGCCGACCGGCGGGGCGCCGCCCGCCGCCGGAAGGGAGCCGGCCGGGGGCAGCCGCCCGCCCGGCTGAAGGGGAGAGCGACTCAGCGCTCCGGCCCGCTCCAGTCGCACCCGGCCGCATCGGAGGGCGCCGCTCCGAGATCGACGAGGCCGATCTTCAGCTGCCGGGCCACCTTGACGCTCTTGAGGTCGCGGTAGAACTCCCCGTAGTAGATCGTCCGGATCCCGGCGTTCGCGATCAGCTTGAAGCAGTTCCAGCAGGGGCTGGCCGTGGTGTAGATCTCCGCGCCGTCGATCATGGCGCCGTTCTTGGCCGCCTGCAGGATCGCGTTCGCCTCCGCGTGGATGGTGGCGACGCAGTGCCCCCCGTCCATGTCGTGCCCCACGTCGTCGCAGTGCGGCATGCCGCGGATCGATCCGTTGTAGCCCGTGGAGAGAATGGTCCGGGCGCGCACGATGACCGCGCCGACGTGCTTGCGGTCGCAGGTGGATCGCGTCGCCACCTGGCGCGCGATGTTCATGAAGTAGGTGTGCCAGTCGACGCGCTCCCGTGCCCCCGCGCCCGGGGCCCTGCGGGAGCGACCCGCCCGGCCGGACGGCACGATGCGCACTCCGCCCCCGCGCGCCCTCACCGTCAGCGGGTCTCGATGGTGACCGACTCCATCACGACGTTCTTGAGGGGCCGATCGTTCTGGCCCTTGGGGACGAGCGAGATCTTGTCGACCACGTCGAGGCCCTCGAGGACCCGGCCGAAGATCGTGTACTTGTTGTCCAGGAACTTCGACTCCTTCTGGACGATGAAGAACTGGCAGGAGCCGCTGTTCGGGTCCTGGGAGCGGGCTGTCGAGACCATGCCCCGCGTGTGGCTGTACTTGGTGGTGAACTCGGCCGGCATCTTGCGGGGACCGGATCCGGTGCCATCGTTGCTCGGGTCGTCGTCCTTCGACAGGGGATCGCCCCCCTGGATCATGAAGCCGTTGATCACCCGGTGGAACGTGGTTCCATTGTAGAAGCCGCTCTTCGCCAGGTCCTTGAAGTTCTCGACCATCTTGGGCGCGACGTCCGGCAGGAACTCGAACACGACCGTGCCCAGGGCCGTCTTGATCACGGCGACGTCCTTCTTGGCGCCGGTCTTCTCTCCCGTCGGCATGCTGGCCTCCTTCTTGGGTCCGGGCGGCGCCGCCGGAGTCTGGCCGAAAGCCAGGCCGGACAGAAATGCGATGGCCGCCAACGCGGTGCAGGTGCGCGCGGCTCTGCGCGCGGGAAACGACGACACGATCATCGGTGACCTCCTGTGCCGGTCATGGAACTCGTCCTGGCGGAAGCGCGCAGGGCCGGCGATTTTAGCAGAACGACTCCGCGGCGGCCACCGGCAGAACCCTCGGGCCGGCGGCACGGATGCGCTATACTGCTGCCGTCGCGAGAGGAGCGGCGTGACCGTCTACTCCAACTCCCGCCTCAGCTGCTTCGAGAAGTGCCCGCTGCAGTACCGCTACCGCTACATCGATCGCATCCGGCGCGACACGCAGGGGATCGAGGCGTTCCTGGGGAACCGGGTCCACGAGGCGATCGAGCACCTGTACCACGTCCTGAAAGAGGGCCGGAGGCCGCGGACGGCCGAGATCGTCGGTGTCTACCACCGGAAGTGGGAGGAGAACTACGATCGGAACAAGATCGCGATCGTGCGCCGCGGGCTCTGCGCCGCCGACTACCGGAAGGCCGGGGAGGAGTACGTCAGGGGTTATTGCGACCGGCGCCGCCCGGAGGAGGACGGGGAGACCCTGGGCCTCGAGGACGAGTTCCAGCTGGCGCTCGATCCGGCCGGTCGCTATCAGATCAGGGGCTTCATCGATCGGCTGGCGCGCGTGGCCGACGGCGTGTACGCGATCCACGACTACAAGACCTCGGCGTGGCTGCCCCGCGACGAAGAGCTGCTCCGCGACCGCCAGCTCACCTTCTATCAGATGTCGGTGAGCGATCGCTATCCGGACGCGAAGGAGATCCGCCTCGTCTGGCACTACCTGGCGCACGGCAAGCGGCTCGAGTCCCGAAGGAGCGAAGCGGACATCGCCTCGCACCGCAAAGCCGCCATGCGGCTCATCGACGCCATCGAGGCGGCGCGGGAGCACCCGGCGCGCGAGAGCGCCCTGTGCCGCTGGTGCGAGTACCGCGACATCTGCCCCGCCCAGAAGCACCAGGTGGCCTGGGAGCGGCAGGCGGCGGAACGCCGCCGCAAGGACGAGGCGGAGAGGCGCCTCATGGCCGGGGAGAGGCCGGCGGGGCGGGCGGAGCAGCTGAGCCTGATGCCGGCGTCTCCGGCGGCGCGCCCGCGTCCCCCAGCTGGATGAGGCGCGGCGCGCCCAGTCCCAGCGACTCGAGCGGCCTGTCGAACGCCTCGGCGTTGCCCACCACCAGCACGGCGATCCGATCGGGGTGCAGGAACCGCCGCGCCGCGCGCAGGACGTCGTCGCGGCTGACGCGCGCCAGCCGGTCCCGCCAGGCTTCTAGGTAGTCCTCCGGGTAGCCGTAGTGCCTGTAGAACAGGTACGCCCGCATGTAGGGGGCCGTCCCGTCGACGGTGAACACGAACGCATTGATTTGCGACTCCTTCGCGCGGCGCATCTCCTCCTCCGTCGGCCCCTCGTCGCGCAGCCGCCGCACGACGTCGCGGATCGCCTCGATCGCCTGGACCGTTGCGTCGGCCCGGGTGCGGCAGGTGATCTCGAACAGTCCACGGTCCGAGTCGGAGCCGACGCCGCCCGACACCGAGTAGGCCAGGCCGCGCGTCGACCGCACCTCCTTCATGAGCCGCGACGCGAAACCTCCCTCGCCCAGGATCTCGTTGAGGACGAAGAGCGGGAACTTGTCGGGGTCGAAGCGCGTCGCGCCGAGGTGTCCGAGGACGATGCTCGACTGGGTCAGTGGCCGCGCCACGAGGTGGACGCCCACCGGAACGGCGTCCTCGGTCTTCGCTATCGCCGGCAGGTCGGCCGGACCTCCTTGCCATCCGGCGAACGCCCCGCGCAGCAGGCGCTTCATCTCCTCCGTCTGGAAATCGCCCGACACCGCGAGGATCGCGTTCCCCGGGCGGATGTAGCGGCGGTGGAAGTCGAGGAGATCGTCGCGCCCCACGCGGCGCACCGATTCGATCGTCTCCAGGCGCGCCCAGGGGCTCGCGGGGCCGTAGGCCAGCAGGCGGAAGTTGAGGTCGGCGATGGCGGCGGGATCGTCCCAGCGGCGGCGGATCTCCTCCGCGATGCGGGCCCTCTCGACCTCCAGCCGGGCGGCGTCGAATCGCGGCTCCCGCAGCATCTCCGACAGGATGCGAAGTGCCTGCGGGAACCTGTTCTTGAGACAGGAGAGGCGTCCGCTCAGCGCGTCGTCGCCCGCGTCGAACGACACCGTCGCGGGCAGGGACTCGAGCGTCTCGTCCACCTGGTCGGGCGGTAGGCTTCGGGTGCCCCCCGTCCGCATCAGGAGCGTGGCCAACCCCGCCAGCCCGGCGCGGTCGGGAGGATCGTAGACGGCCCCGCCGTGCAGGTAGAGGGCGAGATC
>DASRJX010000040.1:0-3492 GCA_035649235.1 Candidatus Cryosericum sp. | reverse complement strand
CTGGCGCTTGCCGAGCGCCAGCATCTCGCTCCCCTCGGAGATCGCCTCCCAGACGTTCTTCGCCGGGTCGAGCGCGTCGCGGCTCTGGTCGACGTAGCCGAGGACGACCGTCTCTCCCAGGCGGAGCGTCCCGGAGTCCGGCTTCTCGTGCCCGGTGATCATCCGGCAGAGCGTCGTCTTGCCGGCGCCGTTCGGCCCGATGATGCCGACGATGCCGCCTCGCGGCAGCTTGAACGACAGGTCGTCGATGAGCAGGTTGTCTCCGTAGCCCTTGGTGAGGTGCTCCGCCTCTACGACGACGTCGCCGAGGCGCGGCCCGGGAGGAATGTAGATCTCGACCGTCTCCGGCAGCTTCTCGGTCTCCTCGGCGAGCAGTTTCTCGTAGGCCGCGAGACGCGCCTTCCCCTTCGCCTGGCGGGCGCGCGGAGCCATGTGCACCCACTCCAGCTCGCGCTCCAGGGTGCGCTGGCGGGCGGTGGTCTGCTTCTCCTCCTGCGCCAGGCGCGTCTTTTTCTGATCGAGCCAGGACGAGTAGTTCCCCTCCCACGGGATGCCGGCGCCGCGGTCCAGCTCCAGGATCCAGCCGGCGACGTTGTCGAGGAAGTAGCGGTCGTGCGTGACCGCCACGACCGTGCCGGCGTACTCCTTCAGGAAGCGCTCCAGCCAGGCGACCGATTCGGCGTCGAGGTGGTTCGTCGGCTCGTCGAGGAGCAACAGGTCCGGCTTCTGCAGCATCAGCCGGCAGAGGGCCACACGCCGCCGCTCGCCGCCCGACAGCGAGTCGACCTTCTGGTCGGGCGGCGGGCAGCGCAGGGCGTCCATGGCGATCTCGAGCGTCCGGTCCAATTCCCAGGCGCCGGCCGCCTCGATCTGGTCCTGCACCTTCGACTGCTCCTCGAGCAGGCGCTCCATCTCCTCCGGCTCCATCGGCTCCGCGAACTTGTCGCTGATGGCGTTGTAGCGATCGAGCAGGGCGCGCGTCCCCGCGACCCCTTCCTCGACGATCTGCACGACCGTCTTCTCCGGATTGAGAGCCGGCTCCTGCGGCAGGAGCCCGACCCGGATCCCCTTCGACGGGAACGCCTCCCCCTCGAACTCCTTGTCGAGCCCCGCCATGATGCGCAGGAGCGTGCTCTTCCCGGCGCCGTTGTGGCCGAGGACGCCGATCTTGGCCCCGTAGAAGAACGCCAGCCAGATCCCCTTCAGGATCTCGCGCTTCGGCGGGACCACCTTGCGTAGATCCTGCATCTGGAAGATGTACTCGGGCATCAGGGTCCTCCGGCGGGGCGGCCGCCGCAGCAGCCGCCGCGTGGGATCGACTTGCCGTGCGGGCAGGCGGGTGGGTGGCCGAGAAAAGCGCAGATCGACTCGGTCACGGTCGGCGACAGGATGTGCTCGAAGTAGCAGGCCTCGGCTTCCACCTCGGCCTCCTGCATCTGGAACGTCTGCGAGAACAGGGTCTCGGCCAGGCGGTGCCGGCGGATCAGGCTCTCCGCCCGGAGGTGCCCGGACGGCGTGAACGAAGGGTTCGGGCCGGCATCCAGGATGCCGCGGGAGCGCATGCGGTCGAGGAGGTGCGGCGTCGCGAGCGTGGCGCCCATCGGGCAGACGACGTGCGCCGAGTCGTCCCCCTCGTGCTTCAGCCACAGGTACTCCAGGACCTCGTCGATCGCCTCCTCGTTCTGGCTCTCGGTCAGGAACTCGCCCGCCAGGCGGCCGTGCTCGAGCTGCACCTGCCGGTCGGCCAGCCGGCCCACGGTGAGATCGTGCGTCACCATGACGATCGTCTGCCCGCGCGCGCGGAGCGACTCGAAGATCTGCAGGACGCCGCGCTCGTTCTCCTCGTCGAGCGATCCGGTCGGCTCGTCGGCCAGGATGAGCTTCGGCCGGTTGATGAGCGCCCGGGCGATGCAGGCGCGCTGCTTCTCGCCGCCCGAGAGCTGCGACGGCAGGTGCCGGAGCCTCTCCGCCAGGCCGACCTGCTCGAGCGCCGCGCGCGCCTCCGCCTCGTCGGCCATGCTGTGGAGGTACTGCGCCAGCATGACGTTCTCCAGCGCCGTCAGGTAGGGGATGAGGTGGTACTGCTGGAAGACCAGGCCGACCTGCTCGCGGCGGTAGCGGGTCAGGCCGGCGCGCGGCAGGGTCGCCAGGTCGGTGCCGTCCACCATCACCCGCCCTTCGTCCGGCACGTCCAGGCCGCCCAGGATGTTGAGGAGCGTCGTCTTCCCCGATCCCGACGGGCCCATGACCGCCAGCCACTCGCCGTCGCGGATCTCGAGGCTGACGCGGTCGAGGGCCAGGACCTCGCGGTCGTAGCGGCGCGTGACGTTCTCCATCGAGATGCCGGCCATCATTCGCTCCGCAGCGCCGCGGCCGGCTGGATCGCGAGCGCCCGCCGCAAGGGCAGCAGGACCGCCGCCCAGCAGACGAGAAGGGCGATCAGGAAGACGAGAGGCGCCATCGCCGGCCGTGCTTCGATGGCAGCGCCGAACAGGCGCGCGCCGATTACCCGCGCGCCCGCGGCGCCGAGCAGCACGCCCGCCGCTCCGCCGGCGAGACCGAGAAGGGTGACCTCCCCCAGGAAGATCCGCAGCACGTCGCCGTCCCCCGCGCCCAGGGAGCGCATCAGTCCGATCTCCGGCTCGCGCTCGACGACCATCCCCATGAGCGTGGTGGTCAGGCAGAGCGCCGAGAGCGTCAGGACGACCGCCGTCAGGAGCAACATCATGCGGTTGAGCTTGCCGAGGATCGCCCCCTGTGCAGCGGCGATCGGCCGCAGCGGCCGCGCCGAGGAGCCGGGGACGCCCGCCTCCAGGCGCGCCGCCGCCCGGGCCACGGCCTCGGTGCCGCCGTCGACGGCGTAGGTGGCGAGCGACAGTCGCCCGGCGAGGCCGGTCATCTCCTGCGCCAGCGCCAGCGGCACGAAGATCTGATCGTCCTCCGCTTCGCCAGTCGACACGACGCCCGCGACCAAAAGCATCCGCTCGCTGGTCCCGGCGACGCCAATCGCCGTTTCTCCGCCCGGCACCATGCCGGCGCGGCGCGCCAGGGCCGCGCCGACGAGACAGGCGCCGGCGCCTTCAGGCCAGGCGCCCTCGACCTGCCAGGACGGGTTGAGGCGGCGGAGTGCCGCGAAGTCGGCGCCGACGATGGCCGCGGCGGCGCGCGTCGAGGCGACGCCCGGGGAGGCGGCCGCAGATGTTCGCTCGCGGGCCGTCACCTCCCCGGCGGCTATCAGCAGTGGAGAGGGCTCCGGATCGCGAACGGCACGGACCGCCGCCTCGTCGAGCGTCGCGGCGATCGCTCCGGCCGCTTCGACCGGCTGGGCGCTCGCCCCCGGGTGCGCGGCGTCCGGCGTCAGGATCAGGTTCGGCCCGTAGCGCCGCAGCTCGCGCGACAGCTTGGAGCCGAGATCCGCCCTGAGGTTGAGCATCGTGGCCGACACCGCCGCGCCGACGATGATCGCCGCCAGTGCCAGGACCAGGGACCCGG
>DASRJX010000039.1:0-2491 GCA_035649235.1 Candidatus Cryosericum sp. | reverse complement strand
ACCGAGAGGAGCGGGACGGGGATGGTGGAGCAGTTGGCTCCGCGCACGCCGTGGCAGACCGCCTGCCCGATGACCTCCGCCGTGTCGTTGAAGCCGGCGTTCCCCTCGAAGCTCTCGCACTTGGTCTCGGCTTCGGCCGGCGTGAGGTCGGCCGCCTGGATGCCGAGGCAGGTGCCGATGAGCACGGCGCGCATGCAGCCGGTGGTGTCCCCCGAGACCGCGTTGACGAGCGTGCAGCCGGTCATCGGCGGTCCGTCGGTGATGGTGTTGCAGTCCGCCGGGAACAGGCTCCCCACTGTCTTCGGCGGGTTGGAGGCGCAGCAGGTGCCCGTGGCCAGGGCGCCGCTGCACCCTTCGCTCGTCATCTGTCCCGCTTTGGTCGCGGCGGCGAAGACCGCGTTCAGGGTGTCGTCCGAGAAGGCGACGAAAGTGTCCCCCGGATCGATCGGCGTCATCGGCGGAGGCGCCGGCGTCGCGAAGAAGCCCGGTGAGCCGGGGATCGACGGGTCGCTCAGCGTCGTCGAGATCGTCAGGTCGCTTGTCGCCGTGAGGCCGGTGCCCGTGATCTTGATCTCCGGCATGGAGGTGGTGATCTCCTTGTCGGTCTCGTTGTACAGGTCCTCGCTCGGGGCCACTTCGGGGATCTGGACGGCGAGCTCCTTGATCCCCATGTCCTTGAAGAGATCGGGCGTGAAGACCGTGCCCGTCAAGGGCTCTTCACCCCCGAAGGCCACGGAGATCAGCATCGCGCCGATCTTGACCATGTTGATCCCGACATCGGTCAGGAAGGGAAGGAAGAAGACGATCGCGCCGATGACGATGAGGCCGAGGCCGAGGAGCGCCAGGTTCCAGCCGTCGACGTCGACGCCGCCGCGCGTGATGACGACGTTCGCCGCGCCCGCGGGCGTGAAGGCGCCCGTGATGCAGCCGGGGAGCGTCGTATCGCAGCACACCGTGTCCCCTTCCTTGCAGACCACCGCCGTGCCCGGCTCGAAGTCGGTTTCGTCGATCTCGAAGTCGACCCGATTGAGGGGCTGGGTGGGGACGCAGCAGCCGGGCTCCCTCTTGGTCGGATCGGCGCAGACGTCCGGGCCGTCCGGGTCGCAGCCGGGATCGCCGATGTGGGGGAGGGTGATCTCAGCGTCCATGTCGACGTCAGCATTGGCGCCCCACAGGAAGCCGCCGTGGCAGGAGCCGGTCGCCCGGACCTGGAACCGGATGGGAGGCAGCTGGAGGGCGACCTTCAGGATGCCCCCCGATCCGCCGGGACCCGGGCCGGCCACCGGCGTGGCCTGGCAGGTGATGTCGCCCAGGAACGTCGGGTCGGTGATCCCGTCGTCGGCCTCACAGCCGATGGCCGCGTAATGAACCCTTGGATCGCAGGCCCCCGGAACTGGGAACTCCGGGTCGGGGTTATCCGGGTTGTCCGGGTCGGGGTTCCCCTCCGCGTCGGTCCCGGTCTTGAAATTGCAAACCTGCTGCAGGATGCCTTCCATGGCGCATTTCGAGGCGTCGGCGCAGACTTCGGCGAAGAACTGGTTCAGCGCGTCCCCTTCGAGGCCGAACACGAAGGAGTCGACGACGGTGGTGGCCTCGAGCTGGAACCCGCCGCCGCCGTTCGGCCGCAGCGCCCCGAAGTCCCATCCCGGCAGTTTCTGCGGCCGCTCCGCCGAGGACTGCTTCTGCGCCACGCTCGATGGAATGATGTCCGCCGGGTTCCCCACCGCGAACAGGAACGTCTTGTAGACCCGGTGCGCGTCGTCGTCCACGGCACTCGCGATCAGCCGGTTCGTCCCCGGGTCGAACGTCCCCAGCGCCGTCGTCGCCCCCACCGCCTCCGCGAACAGGTTCGTCTGCGGCAGCGTCGTGTCGATGTCCAGGTGGTACGTCCCGCCCGCGCACTCCAGCCCGCCGCCGCCGGTCATCGTCTGCGTCGACACGTCGAGCTGCTGGCCGTTGATGCTCGCCTTGGTGATCGGCAGCCCGTGGCACACCTCGCCCGTGACCGGCGTCGGGATCGTCGGCACGATCTCCCCCGGAGTGGGGGAGTCGATCGTCAGCTGGAACACCGCCGTCCCCCCGCAGTCGTGCGTGTCGTCGATCAGGCACGTGTTCGCCAGACCGAACACCGTCCCCGGTTGGAACTTGTTGTCCCCGTCCACCACCACCTCGTTCCCGCCGCACGCCAGCCCCGTGATCTCCATCGTCAGCGTGTTCGAGCTGAACGTACCCACGTTCAGCGCCATGTCGACCACGATGTTCGAGATCGTCACAGGCTCGCCGTTGATGTTCACGACACCGCCCGGGTTCGTCCCCGGGAAGGCCGTCGCCGGGTTGATCCCCAGCGCCTGGAAGATGTCCATCCCGTTCACCTTCACCTTCAGCGAGCTGGTGATGACCAGAGGCAGCGCCGTCAGCACGCTCGTCGTCCCCGCCCCGCTCGTCCCGTCCACCACACCCCCGCTCGGCCGCACCACGTCCAGGTACGACA
>DASRJX010000038.1:0-5199 GCA_035649235.1 Candidatus Cryosericum sp. | reverse complement strand
CGACGGTGCGGTGACCTGGATCGGGACGCTCACCGGAGCCGCCGCGGCCCTGGTCGTGGGTGGCCTCGCGGCCGCACTCGGCCTCGTCGGCCCCAGGGCGATCCCGGCCGTGCTCCTGGCCGCGTTCGTCGGCTCGAGCGCCGATTCGGTTCTCGGCGCCACGCTGGAGCAGAAGGGGCTCATGGACAACGAGGCGGTCAACTTCTCGAACACGCTGATCGGCGCGCTGGCGGGCATCCTCCTGGCGCTGGTGGGGGAGGCGTGAAGCCGATCCAGGGCTTCGCGGAGCGGGCGCGGCTCTATTTCGCCTTCACCCGCCCGTTCACGCTGCTGCCGCCGACCCTGGGCGTCGTCTCCGGAGCCCTGACCGCATTCGGCTCGGCGCACAACCCGGATCCACAGCACCGCTTCACGCTGGCCGTCGCCGCCACGATAGCCCTCGGCTCGCTGTGCGCCGGGCTGCTGAACGCGGCGAGCAACGTCCTCAACCAGATCCACGACCTGGAAATCGACCGTCGCAACAAACCGCAGCGTCCGCTGCCGGCCGGGATCATCTCGCTCGCCGCCTCCCGGAGGCTGGCGGCCGTCCTGTACCTCATGGCCCTCGGGCCCACCTGGCTGGTGGTGATCTATCCCCGTACCGGGCTCGCGGAGCGGTTGACGGCGCCGCTCGCCGCGCACGAGTGCTTCTTCATCTATCTCGTCGGGATGCTGATGACCTTCGTCTACTCCGATCCGGCCTGGGGCCGGACAAAGCGCTTCGGCATCTGGGCCAACGTGACCATCGCCATTCCGCGGGGCTGCCTCCTCAAGGTCGCCGGCTGGTCGATGGTCGGCAGCGTGCGGCACCTCGAGCCCTGGTACATCGGCCTCGTGTTCCTGCTCTTCCTGCTGGGAGCGACCACGAGCAAGGACTTCTCGGACATGGAAGGCGACGCGGCCCACGGCTGCCGCACCCTGCCGATCCGCTGGGGCGTGGTTCGCTCGGCCCGCTTCGTGGCGCCCTTCTTCGTCCTGCCGTGGCTGCTGATCCCGCTGGGGGCCGTGCTTCCCAACCCGCTCGGGTCCGGGCCGATCCTGACCGGCGACCCCCGTCTGCTGAGCCTCCTGGGCCTGGGCCTGGCCGGGTGGGGCGCCTGGACCGCACGGCTCATCCTGCGCGATCCGGCCTCCCTGGCCTCCACGGAGAACCACCCCTCCTGGACGCACATGTACCTGATGCTGATGATGGCGCAGGTGGGGTTCGCGGTGGCGTACCTGGTCTAGTTCCTAGGGCTCGTCCCGGGCGGACGACGGGGACCGCTGGACGCGGGCCACCTTGACGCGCGCCGGCCTGAGCAGGGCGCCGCGGAGCGCATAGCCCCTCTCCAGCTCCTCCACGACGAGGTTGTCGCGGGCCGGATCGTCGGTCGTCTCGGTTGCCACCGCTTCGGCCACCTCCGGATCGAACGGACGCCCTTCGGTCCGGATCTCCTCCACACCCTCGGCGGCCAGGGCCTGGAGGATCCGCTCGCGCGTCAGCGTCACGCCCGAGAGCAGCGCCACCGGATCGGGGGTGGCGCGCGCCGCCGCGATCGCCCGATCGAGATCGTCGAGGGTCGGGATGATCCGGCGCATGATCTCGGCGCGGGCGATGTCGACGCGGCGCTCCAGATCGCGGGTCAGGCGCTCGCGGAAGGCGTCGCGCTCCTCGTCGATACGGCGGTAGGCCGCCGAGATCTCCCGCGCCCTCCGCTCCGCCTCTTCGGCGCGCGCCTTCAGCTCCTCGACGAAGCTGGGATAGCGCGGCTCCGCCTCGGCGGCGCCGGACCCTTCGAACTGGGGCCGGCGGTCTACGACCGCGAACGTGGAGGGCTCGCCCTCGCCCTTGCCGTCCCCTTTCCTTTCGGTGATGGATTTGTCGCTCATGGTCGCGCCACCGAAGTGCGCCCGGTGCGTCTACCTCCCGATCAGGCGCTGGATGCGGTCCTTGATCGGGGGATGCGTGCTGAAGAGATTGACCAGCGAGCGCCCCGTGAACGGCTTGACGATGAACAGGTGGCTCGACGTCGAGCTGGCCGTCAGCATGGGGACGCGCTTGCCGGCGTCCTCCAGCTTCTGCAGGGCGTTCGCCAGTCCGTAAGGGTTGTGCGTCAGCTCGGCGCCGCTCGCGTCGGCCTGGTATTCTCGGGAGCGGGACACCGCCATCTGGATCAGCACGGCGGCGATCGGGGCGAGCATGGCGGTCACCAGGAGCACGAGCGGGTTCGGCCCGTCGCGGTCGTCCCGGCCGCCGAAGCCGAAGATCGCCCCCCAGCGGGCCATGTTCGCGATCACCATGATCGCGGAGGCGAGCGTTGCGGCGATCGAGCTGATCAGGATGTCCCGATTGCGGACGTGCGCCAGCTCGTGGGCCAGGACCCCCTCCAACTCCTCGGGAGACAGGAGCCTCATGATCCCCTGCGTCACGGCCACGGCGGCGTGCTGCGGGTTGCGGCCCGTGGCGAAGGCATTCGGCGACTCTTCGGGGAGAATGTAGACGCGAGGCATCGGAATGCCGGCGCGACCTGTCAGGCGATCGAGGATCTCATAGAGGCTCGGGGCCTGCTCGCGGGTCACCGGCTGCGCCCTGTGCATCGCCAGCACGATGCGGTCCGAGAACCAGTAGGAGAAGAAGTTCATGGTCGCCGCGAGGCCGAGCGCCAGGATCATGCCCTGGCGGCCTCCGAACGCCCCACCGATCAGGATGATCAGGGCCGAGAGAAGGCCCAGGAAAAAGACGGTCTTCAGAGTGTTCATCAAAACCCCCTGCGTGACATTCTATCGTACATCGACGCGGATCGAAGTCGCCTTGGCCTCGCGCACCCTCGGCAGGACGACCTCGAGCACGCCGTTCTTGTGGGTGGCGCGGATGCCGCCCTGGTCGACGTTCTGCGGCAGGCTGAACGAGCGCAGGAAGGGTCCATGCGGCCGCTCGGCGCGGTGGAAATCCTCCGCCTTCACGTCGGTCGGGGCCTTCCGATCGCCGCGCAGGGTCAGCGTGTTGTCGTCGACCCGGACCTCGATCTCGCTCTGTTCGAGGCCGGGCAGGTCGGCCCTCAGGACGATCTTGTCGCCGGTCTCGTAGATGTCCACGGCGGGCGACCACTGTCCGAGCTCCAGCTCCTCCTCGCCGCGCTGGCGCGCCATCGTCTCCTGGAAGAGCCGGTTCATGCGGTCCTGGATCGCCATCAGGTCGCGGAACGGGTCCCATCGGGTCGTCGTCATCCTCGTCTCCTCCGTGTCGTCCTGGGGGCCGCGCCCTCGCCGGCGCCAACGGCGGCCTCCGCGTCGGGCGCGGCTTCGAACGTCGCCTGGGCGGCGGCGTCGTCCCAGTCGGCCAGGATGCGCGCCCCGTCCCCGAACACTCCTTCGAGAAGCCGTCGCGCCAGAGGATCCATGATCTGACGCTGGAGCGTCCGCTTGAGCGGCCTCGCACCGTACTCGGGATCGTAGCCGATCTCGGCGAGCTTGGCGCGCAGGCGCGGGGTGAGGGTGAGCGTCAGCCCGCGCCCTGCAAGGAGCCGGCCGAGGCGGGCCGCCTGGATGTCGACCACCTTCAGGAGATCGTCGCGCGTCAGGCTGTTGAAGACCACCACTTCGTCGATGCGGTTCAGGAACTCCGGCCGGAAGTGGTGCTTCAGCTCCTCGTCCACCTGGCGCTTGAGGCGTGCTCGATCTCCGCCCTCCCAGTCCCGGATCAGGGCGCCGGCGAGGTTGGAGGTCAGCACGATGAGCGTGTTCTTGAAGTCGACGACGCGTCCCTTGCCGTCGGTGAGCCGCCCGTCCTCGAGGATCTGCAGCAGGGCGTTGAAGACGTCGGGGTGCGCCTTCTCGATCTCGTCGAACAGGAGGACGGCGTAGGGCCGCCGGCGCACAGCCTCGGTGAGCTGGCCGCCCTCCTCGTGCCCGACGTACCCCGGCGGGGCGCCGATCAGCCGCGCCACCGAGTGCTTCTCCATGTACTCCGACATGTCGAGCCGGATCATCGCCTTCTCGCTATCGAACAGAAACTCGGCCAGCGCCCTCGCCAGCTCGGTCTTGCCGACGCCGGTCGGCCCCATGAACAGGAAGGAGCCGATTGGCCGGTTGGGATCCGCCAGGCCGGCGCGGGCGCGGCGGACTGCCTGGCTCACGAGCCCGACAGCCTCGTCCTGGCCGATGACCCGCTCGCGCAGGCGCTCCTCCATCCTGAGGATTTTCTGGACCTCCCCTTCGAGCACCCGGGAGACGGGGATGCCCGTCCAGCGGGAGACGATCGCGGCGATTTCCTCTTCGTCGACCTCTTCCCGCAGCATCCGACGCCCGCCCTCCGAGCGCCGGCGCAGCCGCTCGTTGGCCTCCTCCAGCTTGCGCTGCAGCGTGGCCAGCTCGCCGTAGCGCAGCTCGGCGGCCTTCGCCAGGTCGCCCGACCGCTCCGCGCGCTCCGACTGGAGCCGGGCCTGCTCGATGCTTTCCTTGAGCGTCCGGATCTCCTGGAGGGCCGCCTTCTCGGCCTGCCACTGGACGCGGCGCGCGTCGATCTCGTCGCGCAGCCGGCCGAGCTCCCGCCCGACCTCCTCCAGGCGCTCGCGGCTTGCGGGGTCACCCTCCTTCTCGAGGGCCTTCTGCTCGATCTGCAGCTGGACCGCGCGGCGCTCCAGGACGTCCAGCTCGTGAGGCACCGAATCGATCTCGATGCGCAGGCGCGACGCCGCCTCGTCGACGAGGTCGATGGCCTTGTCGGGCAGGAAGCGGTCGGTGATGTAGCGGTTCGAGAGGGTGGCCGCCGCCAGGAGGGCCGCGTCCTTGATGCGCACTCCGTGATGCACCTCGTACCTCTCGTTGAGCCCGCGCAGGATGGCGATCGTGTCCTCGACGCTCGGCTCGCCGACGAGGATCGGCTGAAAGCGGCGCTCGAGCGCGGCGTCCTTCTCGATGTGCCGGCGGTACTCGGCCAGCGTGGTGGCGCCCACGCAGCGCAGCTCGCCGCGGGCCAGGGCCGGCTTGAGCATGTTCGAGGCGTCGATGGATCCTTCGGCGGAGCCCGCTCCCACCAGCGTGTGCAGCTCGTCGATGAACAGGATGAAGCGGCCCTCGCCCTGCTCGATCTCGCGGAGCAGGGCCTTGAGCCGATCCTCGAACTCGCCCCTGAACTTGGTGCCGGCCACCAGGGCTCCGAGATCGAGGGCGACGATCTCC
>DASRJX010000037.1:0-7259 GCA_035649235.1 Candidatus Cryosericum sp. | reverse complement strand
TCCACAGGATCTCGTCCTTGGAGAAGAAGCCGGCGAGGGGCGGGATGCCGGCGATCGCCAGCGTCGCCACAAAGAACGTCCCGTGCGTCCACGGCAGGCGCGACTTCAATCCCCCCATCTTCGTGATGTCCTGCTCCCCCGACAGCGCGTGGATCACCGACCCCGCACCCAGGAACAGGAGCGCCTTGAAGAACGCATGCGTCATCAAGTGAAACATCGCCGCCCCGAACGCCCCCACACCCACCGCCAGGACCATGTACCCCAGCTGCGACACCGTCGAGTACGCCAGCACCTTCTTGATGTCCGTCTGCGCCAGACCCAGGCTCGCCGCCAGAAGCGCCGTCACTCCACCCACCACCGCCACAACCAACAGAGCCCCCGGCGCCATCACGTACAACGGCGCCATCCGGCACAGCACATACACCCCAGCCGTCACCATCGTCGCCGCATGGATCAGCGCCGATACCGGCGTCGGTCCCGCCATCGCGTCCGGCAGCCACACGTACAACGGAATCTGCGCCGACTTCCCGCACGCTCCCACGAACAACAGCAACCCCGCCACCGTGCACACCGTCGGACCCAGCACCCCCACCTGCTCCAGAACCCCCTGGATCGACAGCGTCCCCGTCCGGCTCAACAGCAACAGCATCCCCAGCATGAACCCCACGTCACCTACTCGGTTGACGATGAACGCCTTCCGCCCGGCGTCCGCGCAGCTCATCTGCGTCGTCTCGTCGAACATCCGGTCGTAGTAGTAGCCGATGAGCAGGTACGAGCACAGACCCACTCCCTCCCACCCCACGAACACCACCGGCAGCGACCCTCCCAGCACCAGCGTCAGCATCATCCCCATGAACAGGTTCAGATAGGCGAAGAACCGCGCGTAGCCGCTCCGCGGCTCGTGCTCCATGTACCCCAGTGAGTACACGTGGATCAGGAACCCCACCCCCGTCACGACCAACAGCATCACCGCCGACAAAGGGTCCAGGACGTACACCCAGTCGATCGACACCATCTGCCCCGAGGCGCCTTCCCCCAGAGGCATCCAGGTGTAGAGCGTCTGCGTCACCCGATGCGCGTGCGCGTCGACCGCCAGACCCGCTGACGACTCCGGCAAGGACCCCAGGGACAGCACGCCTCCCAGGGACAGAAGGAACGACAGCAGCACGACCGAGCAGCCGACCACACCGACCGCGCGCCGCGGCAGCACCCGCGCACCCAAGAGCCCGTTCACCAGGAAACCCAGGAACGGCAGCAGCGGGATCAGCCACAGAAGACGGAGCATCTCTCTCACCAGCGCATCAGGCTGACGTCGTCCACGTTGGTCGTCCGCCGTCGGCGGAACAACGCCAGGACGATCGCCAGCCCGACCGCCGCCTCGCAGGCGGCGACGGTGATCACGAACAAGGCGAAGACGTGCCCCGCCATGGAGCGCATCTCGTGCGCGAAGGCGATGAAGGTCAGGTTGACGGCGTTCAGCATCAGCTCGATGCACATCAGGATGACGATGACGTTGCGGCGGATCAGGACCCCGACGCAGCCGACCGTGAACAGAAGTGCTGCCATCACCAGGAAGAAGTCGATGCGCATCACCCTCTCATTCCAGCCGGCGCTTGGCCAGCAGCACCGCTCCCACCATGGCGGCGATCAGGAGCACCGAGGCGGCCTCGGTCGCGAAGACGTAGTCGCTGAACAGGAGCGTCCCGAGATCGCGCGCCGTCCCGAATCCCTCCACGAACGGCTTCGGCTCGACGTAGGCGGCGCCGTGCCGGTGCCGCAGCGCCCAGAACATCAGCCCGGCGAAGGCGGCGCCGAAACCGATGGCCCCCCAGCGCTGCGGGCCCATGCTCATCCGCAGCCCCTCCTCGGCCCTGAGGTTCAGGAGCATGATGACGAAGACGAAGAGCACCATGATCGCCCCCGCGTAGACGATGACCTGGAGGGCGGCCAGCGTCTGGGCCTGAAGCATCAGGAAGAAGAGCGCCGTGCAGAACAGGTTCAGGATCAGGAACAGCACCGAGACCATGGGATTCGGGTGCATCACGATCAGGAGCGCCGACAGGATGGAGACGAAGCCGACGGCACCCGCCCAGAACTCGGAGGTGGCGAGGTCCTGGGGGTAGAACCCGAGGAGGACGAGCGCCGCGATGCCGGCGGCGAGAACGGTCAGGCCCGGGCGGCGCGGCAGGAGGCCGCGCAGCGCCGCGGCCGCCATCACCACCAGCACCAGGCCGGTCAGGAGGCGCATCGCGACCTCCCCCTCACGCCCAGCCCCGCAGGACGAAGAACGCCACCCACAGGATGTTGGCGAGCGCTATCGGCAGCAGCACCTTCCAGCCCAGGTTCATGAGCTGGTCGTAGCGGAACCGCGGCAGCGTCCATCGCACCCAGACGTAGACGAACAGGATGAAGGCGACCTTGAGGCAGAACGCCCCCACCTGCACCAGGGCCGAGGCCAGGGGCGGGAGGCCCAGGAGGTGCAGGCCGGGCACGTGGTACCCGCCGAGGAAGAGCGTGACCGCCAGCCCCGAGGCGGTGATCATGTTGGCGTATTCGGCCATCAGGAAGAGGAGGAACCGGAAGCCCGAGTACTCCGTGTGGTAGCCGGCGACCAGCTCGGTCTCGGCCTCGGGCAGGTCGAACGGGAGCCGGTTCGTCTCCGCGAACGCCGCCGTCATGAAGACGATGAATCCCGGCAGCTGCCAGAGGAGGTTCCAGCCGTGACGCACCTGGAAGTCGACGATCTCCGAGAGGCGCAGCGATCCCGCAGACATCAGGACCCCCACGACCGAGAACCCCATCGCCAGCTCGTAGGAGATCAGCTGCGCCGACGAGCGCAGCCCTCCCAGGAGCGAGTACTTGTTGTTGGACGACCATCCGGCGAGGGCGATCCCGTAGACCCCGAGCGAAGAGATGGCGAGGATGATCAGGATGCCGCTGTCGACGTCCGCGACCTGGAGGCGCACCTGCCGCCCGAAGATCTCGATGGGCGGCCCGAACGGGATGACCGAGAAGGTCACGAGGGAGGTCGTGAAGATGATCCCCGGCGCCAGGAGGTAGAGGGCCCGGTGGACGTGCGGCGGGAGGATGTCCTCCTTGAAGAGGAACTTGATGCCGTCCGCCAGCGGCTGCAGGAGCCCGAACGGCCCCACGCGGTTCGGGCCGCGCCGATCCTGGATCCAGGCGGAGACGCGCCGCTCGACCCATTCCATGTACGCGACGACCGTCATGATGACGCCCAGGACGAGCCCCACCTTGAGGGTCGACTCGATCACCACCTGAAGCGCCAGCGGATCCACGTCAGGCTCCTGCGATCGACCGCCCGCCGTCGCCGAGGCTCCTGTAGGACAGGCCGGCGAGCGCGGGCACGTGCGAGGCCACCTCGTCGAACAGGTCCGAGGCCTGCGCGTAGGCCTGCGACAGGCCGAAGCGCCGTCCCAGCTCCCGGAGCACGACCCAGGGCGGATCGGCAAGGCCGTGCGGCCGGACGGCCTGCCGCGCCCTCTGCGCCCGGCCGGCGAAGCTCACGTAGACGCCGTCATATTCTCCGTAGCCGGCCGCCGGCAGGGCGGCGTGAGCCGCCTGAATCGTCGGGCTCTTCCACGAGTCGACGACCACGAGCGCCTCGAGCGACCTGAGCGCCTCCTCCCCGAGGAGGCCGTCCCCCACGGGATCCTCGCCGACGATCACCAATCCGCGCAGGCGCCCGGCCCGGACATCGTCCGACAACCGGACGAGGCCCTGCGCATCGGGGGCCCCCAGGCCGAGAAGCTCGGCCCCCCGGGCGTTCGGCGTCCTGTCCTTGCGGATGAGGAGGTCGTCGTCCTCCCCCTCCTCGTGTGGGGGCACGATCAGGCGCGAAACACCCACGAGACCGCCAAGGACCGACTTCGCGAGGTAGAGGTCCTCCAGCGTGAGCCGGGCGGAGACCACGGCGGCGAGCGCGTCGGGACCGAAGCGCGAGGTCACCGCTCGCAGGAGGCCGGCCGCTCTGTCCAGCGCCTCGCCCGCCGTGGCGGGGCCCGCCGGCGCGCCGGCGGCGGGAGTCGGCGCCTGCCGCACGAGCGGCCGCTCGAGCCTCGCTCGCGCGTAGAGCGCCTCGTGGCTCTGGCGCCCGATATCGCACATCCAGTACGAGTTGACCTCCTCGTTGAAGCGGGGCGTGATGCGGTGGATGCGGCCGTCGTACGCGGCGAGGTTGACGTTGCAGCCGCGGGCGCAGCCGGCGCACACGGACGGCGTGTCCTTGAGGAACCAGACCCGGGCCCGGAACCGGAACGGCCGCCAGGTCAGGGCGCCGACGGGGCAGATGTCGACCGTGTTGCCCGAGTACGGGTTGTCGAGGGGCCTGCCGGGAAACGCACCGATGATGGCGTGCCCGCCGCGCTCGAAGAGCCCCAGCTCGCCCGTCTTGCTGACCTCGTCGCAGAAGCGGATGCAGCGCGTGCACTTGATGCAGCGCTCGCCGTCGAAGGTCACGCGCGCGCCTATGGCCTGGCGCTTGTCGTGATGGATCTTCTCCTCGACGAAGCGGCTCTCGCCCGTGCCGTACTCCGCGGAGTACTGCTGCAGGCGGCACTCCCCCGCCTGGTCGCAGATGGGGCAGTCCAGGGGATGGTTGATGAGCAGGAATTCCATGATCCCATTGCGCGTCGATGTCACTCGTGGGGTCGTGGTCCTGACGATCATCCCCTGCGCCGCCGTGGTGGCGCAGCCGATCTGCAGCTTCGGCGTCTTCTCGACCTCGACCAGGCACATGCGGCAGTTGCCGGCGATGCTGAGGCCGGGATGGTAGCAGTAGTGCGGCACGACGATGCCGAGCCTCTCGGCGGCCTGCAGGACGGTCGTGCCCTTCGGGACGACGACCGGCCGGCCATCGACGACGAGCGCCACCTCGCCGGCGCCGGCGGGCGGCAGCTCCACCGGGGCCGGGGCGGCGGCCGGTGCGGGCTGGGCCGGCTCGGCCATCGTCAGGACCTCGCCGCCACGGCCAGGGGGCAGCCCTTCCGCGCCACGTGCGCGTCGAACTCGGATCGGAACTCCGTGACGTACGACTGCACCGGCCAGGCGATCGCCTCGCCGAACGGGCAGATGGTGTTCCCCTCCACCTTGCGGGCCACGTCCAGGAGCAGATCGGGGTCCTCCGCCCGGCCCTGCCCGCCCTCCAGGCGCCTCAGGATCTTGGTGAACCAGCCGGTCCCCTCGCGGCACGGCGTGCACTGCCCGCACGACTCGTGCTCGTAGAACTCCGCCAGGTTGAGGAGCGCCGCGACCATGCAGGTGCTGCTGTCCATGACCATGCCGCCGGCGGATCCCAGCATCGTCCCCGCCGCGGCCAGGGAATCGAAGTCCATCAGCACGTCGCAGCGCTCGGCCGGCAGCACCTTCATCGAGGATCCGCCGGGGACGCAGGCCTTGAGCGGACGGTCCCGGTGCAGCATCCCGCCGGCGTGCTCGTTGAGGAGCGTCAAAAGCGGCGTGCCGAGGGGTGCTTCGAACACCCCGGGGCGCTTGACGTGGCCCGAGAGGCAGAAGAGCTTCGGGCCGGTGTTCTTCGGTCGGCCGATCGACGCGTACCAGGCGGCGCCCCGCTCGGCGATGAGCGTCACGTTCGCCAGCGTCTCGACGTTGTTGATGATCGTCGGGCAGCCGTACAGCCCGACGATCGCCGGGAAGGGCGGCTTGATGCGCGGCAGGCCGCGATTGCCTTCGAGCGATTCCAGGAGCGCCGTCTCCTCGCCGCAGATGTAGGCTCCGGCGCCGCGGTACGGGATGACCTCCAGGTCGAAGCCGCTCCCGAGGATGTTCGTGCCCAGGAAGCCGTGCGCCCGCGCCTCCTCGATCGCTCGCCGGAAGATCCGCTCCCCGGCATAGAACTCGCCGCGGATGTAGAAGAACGCCGTCCGGGACTGGATCGCCCAGGCCGAGAGGATCGTGCCCTCCAGCACCAGGTGAGGGTCCTTCTCGATCAGCAGCCGGTCCTTGAAGGTGCCCGGCTCGCTCTCGTCCGCGTTGACGCACAGGTAACGCGGCTTCTCGAGCCCCTTCGGCAGGAACGACCACTTCATGCCGGTCGAGAACCCGGCGCCGCCCCGGCCGCGCAGGCCGGAATTCTTGACCTCCTCCACCATCGCCTCCGGCGTCATCTCCTTGAGCGCCCGGCGCAGACCCTGGTAGCCGCCGTGTGCCAGGTAGACGTCGATGGAACGGGAGTCCTCCCGGTGGATGTTGCGCAGCAGCAGCGGCTCGTAGGCCATCCCTCAGCGTCCCTTCAGGATCTCGAGGAGCGCGTCGACCTTCTCCCGGTCGAGCGGCCCGACGTCCTCGTCGTTGACCTGGGCGCAGGGGGCCGTGTCGCAGGCACCGAGGCACTCGACGAAGGTTAGAGAGAACCTCCCGTCCGGCGTCGTCTCCCCCTTGCGGATGCCCAACCTCGATTCCAGATGCCGCATGACCTCGTGTCCGCCGCGCAGCATGCACGACAGCGTGCGGCAGACCTGGATATGGTGGCGGCCCACCGGGCGCCTGTGGAACATGGTGTAGAAGGACACCACGCCCACCACGAAGGCGGGTGAGACGCCGATCTTGCCGGCGACATAGGCCATCGAGTCCTCGGAGATCCAGCCCTGCTCGTCCTGGATGAGGTAGAGGGCCGGCAGCAGGGCCGATCCCTGCCTGGGGAACCGGGTCAGCAGGGCGTCTATGGCGCGGTCGGTCCCGGAGGACACGGGGATCGCCGCCGCCAGGCTCACCGGTCCACCTCCCCCATGACCGGATCGAGGCTGGCGATCACGGCCACCAGATCCGACACCAGGCTGCCGACCGCCATCGCCTCGATCCCCTGCAGGCTGATGAACGACGGAGAGCGGATGTGCAGCCGATACGGAGACTTGTCGCCTTCGCTCCGGATGAAGAAGCCGAGCTCCCCCTTGGGGGCTTCGATGGCGTGGTAGATCTCGCCTTCCGGCGCCTTGAACCCTTCGGTCACGATCATGAACTGCTGGATCAGCTCTTCCATCTTGCGCAGGACGCGATCCTTGGGAGGCAGGACGATCTTCGGGTCGTCGATGTTGATCGGGCCGTCGGGAAGGCGCCGGAGCGCCTGGTCCAGGATGCGCGTGCTCTGGCGCATCTCCTCCATGCGCACCAGGTACCGGTCGTAGACGTCGCCCGTGCTTCCGACCGGGACGTCGAAGTCGTACTGCTCGTAGCCGAGGTACGGCTCCGCGCGGCGCACGTCGTAGGCGACGCCGGAGCCG
>DASRJX010000036.1:0-7419 GCA_035649235.1 Candidatus Cryosericum sp. | reverse complement strand
GCCCGCTGCGGCCCGGGTCCCCCGCAGGGATGGTGCCGGAGCGCAGCCGGAAGATGTCGCACTCCGGATCGTAGAGGTACAGGAGACCGACCGCGGCCGGCGCGTACTCGAGGGCCTGGTGCAGGAACGCGTCCGCGGCCTCGTCGAGGTCGATCCGGCGGCAGACGGCCAGGGCCCGGCGCGCCAGATCGAGCTCGTCCTTCTCGTCCATCCGGACCTCCTGCCGCTGGCGCCGCCCGCTCAGCGCTGCTTCAGCCCGGCGAAGATGTCGATCGGCACCGGGAAGATGATGGTGGAGTTCTTCTCGGTCGCGATCTCGGTCAGCGTCTGCAGGTAGCGGAGCTGAAGGGTCGTGGGGTTGGCCGAGAACTTGTCCGCCGCCTGCACCAGCTGGGAGGCCGCCTCGAACTCCCCCGCCGCGTGGATGATCTTGGCGCGCTTCTCGCGCTCCGCCTCCGCCTGCTTGGCCATGGCGCGCTGCATCTCGGGCGGCAGGTCGACGTGCTTCACCTCGACCGCCGAGACCTTCACCCCCCAGGGTTCCGTGTGCTTGTCGAGGATCTGCTGCAGCTCGGCGTTCAGTCTTTCCCTCTGGCTCAGCAGGTCGTCGAGCTCGACCTGGCCCAGGACGGAGCGCAGTGTGGTCTGCGACAGCTGCGAGGTGGCGTAGTGGAACTGCTCCACCTCGACCACGGCCCTCTTGGGATCGAGCACGCGGTAGTAAATGACCGCGTTGACCTTCACCGACACGTTGTCGCGGGTGATCACGTCCTGCGGCGGGACGTCGTGCACCACCGTCCGGAGCGACACCCGCACCATGCGATCGATGGGCGCCCAGATGATGGTCAGGCCCGGTCCCTTGGCCTGGGGGAGCAGCCGGCCGAGCCGGAAGACGACGGCCCGCTCGTACTCGTTCAGGATCTTGATGCTGGCCATCAGCCAGAAGGCGATCACGATCATGACGAACAGCGGGATCGCTCCCAGAGCACTGATCAGCGGCACGTTCCTCCCTCCTTCTCGCGGGCGCCAGACGCGGCGCCGCTCAACGAACCTCCTCCACCTCGAGGACCAGGTCCTGCACCCCGCGGACGACGACCTTTGCCCCTTTCGGCACCGGCCGGCTGGCGCGCGCGTTCCAGTACTCGCCGTGCACGAACACCCGCCCCTCCGGGTCGATGTCGGTCAGCGCGGTCCCGCGTTCGGAGAGCATCCCGTTCGTCCCAGTGGTCGGCGCACGCCGCCAGACCCGGGTCACGAGGAGCGTCAGGAACCCCATGAGCACGGCGGCGGCCGCGGCAATCCCCACGATGATCAGGCGCGCGGCGCGCACGCCCGGCAGCTCGGGAGCGTTGCGGAACAGAAGGAGCGACCCGACGATGAGGCAGGCGATTCCCCCGGCCGTCAGCGCCCCGTGACTCACGACCTTGATCTCGAGCACGAACATCACCAGCCCGAGCACCACGAGCGCCACCCCGACCCAGTTGATCGGCAGGATCTGGGTGGAGAGCATGAACAGCAGCAGGCAGACGCCGCCCACCAGCCCCGGCGCGATGAGCCCCGGATGCGTGAACTCGACGTACAGCCCGACCATGCCGACGAACAGCAGCAGCGCCGCCAGCGCGGGATTCGCCAGCATGCTCAGGAAGCGCTCGGAGGCCGGCATGTCGAGCGCCACGATGCGGGTCTGGGAGAGGCGCAGCGTCTCCTTCTGCCCCGAGAACCTCTTGATCGGCCGCCCGTCGAGCGCTTTCAGGATCTCTCCCTCGTCGCTGCAGATGTAGTCGATGAGCCCGAGCTTGAGGGCCTCCCTCTCCGTGAAGGCGACGCTGTCGCGCACCGCTCTCTCCGCCGCCGAGGCGTTCCGGCCGCGGTTCGTCGCCAGCGTCCGGATGTAGGCCGCGGCGTCGTTCTCCACCTTCGCCATCATCGGCGAGTCCTTCGGGATCTCCCCCATGGCGGCGACGGGATGCGCCGCGCCGATGCGGGTCCCGGGAGCCATCACCGCGACGTCGGCCGCGATAGTCAGGAAGAAGCCGGCCGAGGCGGCCTTGCTGCCATGGACGAAGACCACGATCGGCGCGCGCGAGTGCGTGATGGCGGTGATCATCTCCTCCATCGAGGTCGCCAGGCCTCCCGGAGTGTCCAGCTTGACGATCAGGAGCGCCGCCCCCTCGCGGTTGGCGCGGTCGATCGCCTCGCGCAGGAAGCGGGAGGTGATCGGGTGGACGGCGTCGTCCAGGGTGACCGTGTAGACGAGGGCCGACTCCCCCGTCGCGGCCGCCGGCGCGGCCACCGGCACCGCCAGGGCCGGGAGGGCGCCCGGAATGAAAACGGCGAGGGCGACCACAGCTCCGACCAAGGCGGCCACGACCTCCGCCCGCGCCGAGGCGCATCGGGCGCTCATCAGGCCCTCTCCCCGAGGAGCCGCCGCAGGCGCGCCACGCCTTCGCGCATGCGGTCGCGCGGCAGGGCGTAGGAGAGCCGCAGGAAGCCCGGGGCGCCGAACGCCTCCCCCGGCACCACCGCCACAGCGATCTCGGACATCAGCCGGCGCGCCAGCTCGACGGAGGTGGCGACCTTCAGGAGGCGCATCGCCTCCCGCACGTCCGGGAACACGTAGAAGGCGCCGCCGGGCAGGGAGCAGGCGACGCCGCGGATGCGGTTCAGCGACGGGACCAATTCGTCGCGCCGGGCGCGGTACTCGTCGCGCATCCTCTGGACCGAGTCCTGCGGCCCGCGCAGCGCCTCGATGGCGGCCACCTGGGAGACCGCCGCCGTGTGGGTGGCGTCGTGCGACTGCACCTTCTTCATGGCGTCGAGGATCGGCCTGGGGCCGAGCGCGTAGCCGACCCGCCAGCCGGTCATCGCGTAGGTCTTGGAGAGGGAGTTGACGACCACCAGCCGGTCGCGCACCCGCTTCGCGTGCGACGCGAACGAGGCGAACGGGCCCGCGCCGTAATGGAACGCGTCGTAGGTCTCGTCGGAGACCAGCAAGATACCGGAGCGCTCGGCGAAAGCGACGAAGCGCTCCACCTCCTCGGGCGGGATGACGGCCCCGCTCGGATTGCAGGGGGAGTTCAGAATGACCGCCTTGAGGCCCGGGCCGCAGCGCTCGAGCTCCTGCGCCCGCGCCACGGGCCCCGCCGGCGTCTCCTCGCACGGCAGGACGACCGCCTCGGAGCCGCACATCCGGACCTGCTCCGGGAAGGACACCCAGTACGGCGCATAGAGCGCCACGCGGTCGCCCGGATCGAAGAGCGCCGTGGCCAGAAGGAACAGTGCGTTCTTCCCGCCGCAGGCGGTCACGACCTCGTCCTCGCTCCAGTCGGCGCCGTACAGGGACCGGTACCGATCGGCGACGGCCCGGCGCAGATCGGGAAGCCCCGCGGTGTCGGTGTAGTGGCTGTAGTTCTCGGCGATGGCGCGCTGGCCGGCGCTCTTGATGTTCTCGGGGGTGTCGAAGTCCGGCTCGCCGGGGCCGAAATCGACCACGTCCGCCCCGCGCGCGCGCAGGGACTTGGCCTCCATCATCACCTGGAGCGTCGGGGAGACGCTGATGACGTCCAGCCGCCGGGCCAGCCGCAGGGTGGGCGGCGTCATCCCCGCCCCGTCAAGGCGTAGCGCGCCTTGAGGCGGGCGACCACCTCGGGCGGCACGAGGCCCGTCACGTCGCCCCCCAGCCGCGCGACCTCTTTCACCAGGCGGCTGCTCACGTAGGAGTACGCCTCGCTCGGCATCATGAAGACGGTCTCGACACCAGGCTCCAGGCGCCGGTTCATCAGCGCCATCTGGAACTCGTACTCGAAATCGGAGAGGGCCCGGAGGCCCCGGACGATCGACTGCGCTCCGTGGGCGCGGGCGTAATCGACGAGCAGCCCGTCGAAGGAGTCCACCGTGACGCTCGGGTACCGCGCCACCACCGCGCGCACGATCTCCATGCGCTCGGCGAGGGGCAGCAGCGGCGCCTTGTCCTCGTTGCGCAGGAGCGCCACGATGATCCGATCGAACAGGCGGACGCCGCGCCCGATGATGTCGAGGTGCCCGTTGGTGATCGGATCGAAGGTGCCCGGGTACAAGGCGGTGACCTGCATCGCTTCTCCCGCTACGACGCCGTGCGCGACAAGGGCGAGGCCGCCCGGGCGAGCATCTCCGCTGCGTGGCGCAGCGCCTGCGGAGTCACGGTCTCCCCTGCCAGCATGCGCGCCAGCTCGCGCACCCGATCGTCCCCGTCCACCGCCTCGATGGCGACCTCGGTGCGCCCGCGCAGGGCGCGCTTGGCGACGCGCACGTGGCGATCGGCCTGGGACGCGATCGGCGCCAGGTGCGTGACGCATACGACCTGATGCCTCGTCGCCAGCGTCTTCAGCTTGCGCCCCAGCATCTCCGCCGCCGACCCGCCAATTCCAGCGTCCACCTCGTCGAACACCAGGGAGCGCTTTCCTTCGCCGCCGAGCAGGACGATCTCGAGCGCCAGCATGAGCCGCGACAGCTCGCCCCCCGAGGCGACGGCCGCCAGGGGGCGCATCGCCTCCCCACGGTTCGCCGACAGCAGGAATTCCACCACGTCGCATCCGGAGCCGTCAACGGCCACTTCCTCCCCCTCGATCCAGATGCCGCTGCCGGGACCGGGGCGCGGGCGCAGATCGACCGCGAAGCGCGTCCCGGCCATCGCCAGGTCGGCGAGCTCCGACTCGACCCGCCGCTCCAGGTCGGCGGCGGCGGCGCGCCGCCGGCGCGACAGCCCCTGGGCCGCGGCGGCGGCGGTCGCCCGCAGCGTCTCGAGCCGGCGCTCGAGGTCGGCGACGCTCTCCCCGCCGTCGGTCAGCTCGCGCAGCTCCGAGGCGGCGGCCTCGCGATACCGCAGCAACGCCTCCTCGTCGCCGCCCGGCACGTGCTTGCGGACGAGCGATTCGATGGCCTGCAGGCGATCGTCGACGGCCTGCAGCCGCTGCGGATCCGCGTTCAACCGCTCGGCGAAGTCCCGGAGGCCGAAGGCCAGTTCCTCGATCTCGCAGCGTGCCGACTCGACGCGCGCCAGGTCGTCCGACAGGGCCGGGACGAAACGCTCGATCTCGCGCGCCGCGCGCACCCCTTCGGTCAGGCGCGCCAGGGCCGATCCCTCGCCGCCGTACAGCGCCTCGACCCCGGCGCGGCAGTGGCGCAGCACGCCCTCGGCGTTCCGGAGCATGTCGCGCTCGGATCGCAACGCCGCGCGCTCGCCGGGGCGGACCGCGGCGGCGTCGATCTCCTGGATCTGATAGCGCAGCATATCGGCGCGCTGCGACAGCCGCTGCGCCCCGTCGCGCAGCGACAGGAGCCGCGCCGAGGCGGCCGCCAGATCGGCCGCCACCGACTGCATGGAGACGAGATCCTGGCCCAGCCCGGCGCGCCGATCGAGGAGATCGCGGTGCCGGGCCGGCTCGAGCAGCGCCTGGTGCTGGTGCTGGCCATGGATGGCGACGGTGAGAGCGCCCAGCGCCTTGAGGTCCGCGATCGGCGCGAGCGACCCTCCGATGAAGGCCCGGCTGCGGCCTTCCGCTGCTATCTCGCGCCGCACCACGACGCGGCCGCCGTCCGTCTGATAGCCGCGCTCCTCGAGCAGCCGCAGCGCCGGGGCGTTGTCCGAGAGATCGATCTCGATCTCGACCGAGCAACGCTCCCCTCCGGTGCGAATGATCTCGCTCCCGGCGCGGCCGCCGAGCCCGACCATGAGGGCGTCGACCAGGACCGACTTGCCGGCTCCAGTCTCCCCCGTGAGGAGGTTGAGGCCCGGGCCCAGATCGAGCGTCGCGTCCTTGATGATGGCGAGATTCGCAATGTGTAGGCAGCAGATCATGCGGGCGCCGGCCGCGCGGGAGCGGCCGTTTCGGACTCTAACAAGTGATCGAAAGGTTGTCAACGCGAAGATCGTGTGTTAACTTACGCGCCGCGAATCGCTTGCGCCGATTGGCGGCGCTCGAGGAGGTGCTGGAGGATGGGGCACGGCCTGCTGCTGGCGGCTACGGCGCCCGGGCTGCGTGCCGATCCCCTCCGGTTGGTGGCCGAATCCGGCGCCGTCGCGCAACTCATCCTCCTCACGCTCCTCGCCTTCTCCGTGATGTCCTGGGCCGTCATTCTCGGGCGCTACCGCAGCCTGCGGCGCGCCGAGGCTGAGTCCCAGGCGCTCCTCCGGGAATTGCAGTCGCAGCGGCGCCTCAGCGAGATGAGCGAGCGCGCCGCGCGCTACCCGTCGAGCCCGCTCTCCCCGATCTTCCAGGCCGGCTTCAGAGAGTTGATCGAGGCCGTCAACGAGGGCGTGGGGGCGCAGCGCGGCGCTCCGCCGCTCGACCAGGCGCGCGAGAGGATCGTGAACCGCGTGCGGCGCCGGCTCGAGGATGCCGCCTCGGTCCAGTCGGACGGGCTCGATCGCAACCTCGGCCTCCTGGCGACGACCGGCAGCGTGACGCCGTTCATCGGCCTGTTCGGCACCGTCTGGGGGATCATGGACGCCTTCCAGGGCATCGGCGTCACCGGCTCCGCGAGCCTGGCGGCCGTGGCGCCCGGCATCTCGGAGGCGCTCGTCACGACCGCGGCCGGCCTGGGGGCGGCCATCCCGGCGGTCGTCGGCTACAACCTGCTCCTCGCGCGGGCGCGCCGCCTCGGCGGGCGGATCGAGCGCTTCGTGCCGCAGTTCCTGGCCCTGGCGGAGGCGCAGATCGACGGCGCCCGGCCCGCGGCCCCGACGCTCGAGGCGGGCAAGTTCCGCCTCTGACCTCCGGGACGAACCGATGGGGATGAGCCTGCCGGGACGGGGCAATGGAAAGTACGGCCCGGCCCTTTCCGACATCAACGTCACGCCGCTCGTCGACGTCATCCTGGTGCTCCTCATCATCTTCATGGTGACGGCCCCGATGATGAGCCGCGGCATCGACGTTCGCCTGCCGAAGACCGAGGCCGGCACCGACGCCACCGAGGATCGGCTGGTCGTGACCGTCGATCGCGACAGTACCATCTATCTGAACGATCGGCCGGTCAACCTGGCCCTACTGACCGAGCGCCTGAAGTCCGAGATGCAGCGCACCGGCACCGACTTCGTCTTCCTCAAGGCGGACCAGGAGGTCCCCTACGGCCGCGTGATGTCGGTCATGGATCAGATCAAAAAGGCGGGCGCCGACAAAGTCGGCATGGTGACGCGGCCGAGTGTCGCGGTCATCCCCGAAAAGCCCGCGAAGCCCGAAAAGAAAGGCAAGTCCCGATGAGCGCCCTCGCCGCCTACCCCAATCCGCCCGCCCCCACGGGCGGGCTCGGCCGGCCGGCCCTCGTGCTGTCGCTCGTGCTACACGTCGTCGCCTTCGTCGTCGTCCTGGGCGTCCCGCGCCTCCTTGCGTCCTCCGCCAAGGCAGCCCCGGTCTACGTCGTCGACCTGGTGTCGTTCGGAGG
>DASRJX010000035.1:0-6584 GCA_035649235.1 Candidatus Cryosericum sp. | reverse complement strand
GGGGCCGCTGGCGCGGCTTCTGGCCGCCTACGGCTGTGCCGCCGGCGCGGACACGGTCGATCGGCTCCTCAAGGGCTCGGACGGCTACGCCGAGGGGCTGCTGCGCCATCTCGGCGCGCGCGACGTGCACGTGTTCGATGTCTCGGCCTACGAGGGCGCGACGCACCTCTGCGACCTGAACCGGCCCGTCGACGACGCGCTCAAGGGCGCCTACAGCGCCGTCCTGGACGGCGGCTCGCTCGAGCACGTCTTCAATTTTCCAGTGGCCATTCGGAACTGCATGGAGATGGTGCGCGTCGGCGGGCACTTCCTCGCCATCACCCCGGCCAACAACTTCATGGGGCACGGCTTCTACCAGTTCAGCCCCGAGCTGTTCTACAACGTCCTCAGCGAGGACAACGGCTACGAGATCGTGCGGCTGCTGGTGTGCGAGGTGCGGCGCGGCGGCCGCTGGTACGCGGTCAGGGACCCCCGGATCCTCCGGAAGCGCGTGACGCTGACGAACAGCGTCCCGGTCCACATGCTCGTGGTGGCGCGCCGGAAGGCGGCGGTCCCGATCTTCCGGGAGACGCCGCAGCAGAGCGACTACCGGGTTGTGTGGGGGAAGCACGACACCGCGCCCGGAGCCCTCCGGGCGGCGCCGCCGAAGCCGCCCTCGTGGAGGCGCAAGACAAGGCGCTGGATCAAGTCGTCGGCGCGCCGGCTGCGCTCCCCCTTCGACGCGCGCTTCTTCGAGCCGATCGACCTGGACCGCCTCAATCGCGGCGGCCGATGAAGATCAGGTGGGGTGTCGGCTCGGACCGGTCCGACCCGGTCAGGCGGCGCAGGTAGTCCTTGAGCCGGCGGCTCAGGCGCCTGCGCCGCCGCGGCCCGAAGCGCGTCGGCTGGCAAACGATGGGAGTGAAGCCGGCGTCGCGCATCAGGCGGGTCATCGACTCCGCGTCGACCTGTCTCAAGTGCTGCCAGCGGTGGAACTCGCAACCGCAATCGGGGCACTGCAGCGTCTCCGAAGCGAGCAACTCCTCGTTGGGAGTCGTGGCGACGATCAGCCCTCCCGGGGCCAGGAGGCGCCGCGCCTCGGCGAGGGTCGGCGCTGCCTGCTCCGGGAAGAGGTGCTCCAGCACCTCGATGCACAGGACGGCATCGAAGGACGCGTCGGGCAGCTGGGACGGGAGCCGCTCCGCGATCGTCACGCCGCGGAAGTTCGGGAAGCGCTGCAGCAGCCGGCGCGCCGCCTCGGCGGAGTGCTTCGAGAACTCGAGTCCTGAGGCGGTGATCCCTTCCTCGAGGATGCGCTCCAGCATGAAGCCGGGGCCGCACCCGAAATCGAGCACGTGCCGCCCCGCGAGCGACACGTGCCGCCGGACGAAATCGAGGATCGAGCCGCCGGAGTGCCTGCTGAAGTAATGGGCGTCGTAGGCGGGCGTGGAGGCGTAGTAGTCCCACAGCCGCCCGATCTTCTCCGGCGTCCAGGCGATCGGGTGCGGCCGGAACGGCACCTCGGGCGGCGGGGAGGTCGGCCGCTCGCTCACGCGCCTCCCGTCAGCCCCGCCCGGCGCCGCGCGCCGGAGCACCGCCCGCCGCCACGCCCTGGCTCGCGGCCTGGTAGCCGCGGTACATCGCGAGATCCAGGCTCGTCCGCCAGTAGCGCTGCATCCAGCGGCGCGATCCGGCCAGTCTGGCGCCCGGATAGAACAGCCCGCGGAGCGCCAGCTTGAGGAAGCGCCGCGGCGGGAAGCGCGGCGCCGCCACGACCTCCCGCAGCTCCGGGTGGTTCCTGAGCGCGGCGTGCAGCGACTGGCCCACCTTGAACTGGCGCGCGCGGAACTCGCGGAACGAGCGCGGGTGGTGGTGGAACCCGCTGGCCTCCGGATCATAGAGGAAGCGGAAGCCGAGGCGCTGCAGGCGGTGGCCCAGCTCGACGTCCTCGAACCCGTAGGTAATCTCGGGGTCGAACGGATGTGACAGGAGCGCGTCTCGCGACAGCGAGGCGTTGCAGGCGTAGAAGTACGTGGGCGCGATCTCGCCACCTTCCTTGAGGCGGCTGTAGGCGAACTGCGGCCCGCCGTTGTCGAGCCAGAACAGGAACGGATCCGCCTCCAGGTCGGGGGGCCACGTGACCCGTCCGACGACCGCCCAGCGCCCGCCCGGATGCCGGGCGTGCGCTTCGAGGTGGCGGCGCAGGAGTGCTTTGGACGCGACGATGTCGTCCCCCAGGAGGAGCACCAGGTCGCCGCGCGCCCGCCGCACCGCCTCGTTGCGCGCGCGCGACACGCCGGAGTTGGCGCCGGAGGAGAGGGTGAGCCGGCCGTCCCACCGCGCGGCGAGGGCCTGCAGCCGCCGGGGCGTGTCGTCGGTCGAGCCGTCGTCGTGCACGACGACCTCGAAGTCGGCCGGGGCGATCCCCTCCTGGCGCGAGAGCGCTTCCAGCACGCGCTCCAGGGTCGCGGCCTTGTTGAAGGTGTTGATGACGACGCTCAGGAGAGGAGCGTTCACGCGGTCTCCCACACGAGGTCCCCCGTCGGATCGGCCGTCATTCTCTCACGAGCGGCGCGCGATGACGGCGAACGCCGGGCCGTTCCGCTGCCTCGGCTCGTCGGATCCGACCCTCAGATCTGCAAAGCCGAAATGCGCCAGGGCGCTCAGGATTTCCTCCCGGGTCATCCACGCCGACGTCGGCAACGCGCCGCCGCAGAATCCGGGCTTCTCCCGCGCGTCGCGGTAGTGGTAGGGGTAGAGGGTGTGGCGGAAGCCGCCGCGCTCGTGCTCCCTGCCGGAGCCGAATTTCCGCGCCAGCCGGCGATCGCTCCGCACCATCACCGGATCGTAGTAGTGCGTCCAGAGCAGCAGAAAGCCCGCGCAGCGCCGCGACAGGAGATCGATGAGCTCGACCGGGTCCTGCATGTGGTACAGGACGCCGCTCGCCAGGCACAGGTCGAATCGCCTCTCCTCGCGACGCAGGTACTCGAGGATGTCGCCGCACAGGAAGCGCACGCGGCGCAGCCCGAGCACCTCCTTGACGATCAGGCACTTCAGATAGGCGCGGGTGTTCCCTTCGACCGCGACCACCTCCTCGGCTCCGAGCCGCTCGAGCATGTAGGCGTGCCCGCCTTCGAGCGGCCCCAGCTCGAGCGCCGACTTTCCCGCGACCCCGCCCACCTCCCGGTCGAGCCAGCGGATGCGCGCGTCGTCGAACAGCGGATGGGACCCGGCCCGGTGGCCGTCCAGAGGCGGCGGCAGGCGCGAGGCCCATTCGTCGCTGAAGATGTCGAGGGCGTTCTGCGGATCGGGCGCCTTGAGCACGTAGGTGTCGAGCGGTCGTCGCGCCGCGGGTGCGACCCGCGCCAGGACACGGCGCACGGCGCGCGGGACGTTCACCTCAGGCTTCGGCGCGGACCGACGTGCGCGTGCTCTTCAGGCGCTTCTTGAGGGCGTCGTGCTCCGCCTGCATGCCTTGCGGAAGGCGGGGCGCGAGCTGGGTGAAGAACTCCTCCTGGCCGCGCAGGGCGCGCGTCCAGCCTTCGTGATCGACCGCCAGCAGACGGTCCATGGCCCCCTGGGGGAGCCGCAGCCCTTCGGTGTCGATGGCGTCCTGCGCCGGCATCAGGCCGATGGCGGTCTCCCGGACCGCGCCGCGGTCCTGGCAGCGCGAGAGGATCCACTGCAGGACACGCAGGTTGTCGCCGAACCCGGGCCAGATGAACTTGCCGTTCTCGTCGCGGTTGAACCAGTTGACGCGGAAGATCTTCGGGGGATGTGACAGCCGCCGACCCACCTCGAGCCAGTGCCCGAAGTAGTCCCCCATGTGGTAGCCGCAGAATGGGAGCATCGCGAACGGGTCGCGCCGCACGACGCCCACGGCCCCGGTGGCGGCGGCGGTCGTCTCCGACGCCATGGTGGCGCCCAGGTAGGTCCCGTGCTGCCAGGAGAGCGCCTCGTAGATGAGGGGCACGACGTTGGCGCGGCGGGCGCCGAACACGATGGCGCTGATCGGGACGCCCTTCGGGTTGTTCCACTCCTCGGTGTAGGTGGGGGACTGGCGGATGCTGACGGTGAAGCGGGCGTTCGGGTGCGCGGCCGGCTCCTTCGCGCCGCGGGTCCAGGGCTGCCCGCGCCAGTCGGTGCACTGTGCCGGCGGCTCCTCCAGGCCCTCCCAGAAGACGGTGTTGTCGCTCTTGAGGGCGACGTTCGTGAAGATGGCGTCGCGCTGCACCATCGCCAGGGCGTTCGGGTTCGAGCTCCTGCTCGTGCCGGGCGCGACCCCGAAGAACCCGGCCTCCGGGTTGACGGCGTAGAGCCGCCCGTCCTCCCCCGGCCGCAGCCAGGCGATGTCGTCGCCCACGGTCCAGATGCGCCAGCCCTTGAAACGCTCGGGCGGCACCAGCATGGCCAGGTTGGTTTTGCCGCAGGCGCTCGGGAAGGCGCCGCACAGGTAGGTGACGCGCCCCTGCGGGTCCTCGACCCCGACGATCAGCATGTGCTCCGCGAGCCAGCCCTCCTTCGATCCGAGCACGCTCGCCAGCCGCAGCGCCATGCACTTCTTCGACAGGAGCGCGTTGCCGCCGTATCCCGAGCCGACGCTCCAGATCGTGTTGTCCTCCGGGAAGTGACAGATGAAGCGGCGGCCCTCGTTGAGGTCGGCCTTCGAGTGCAATCCGCGCGTGAAGTCGTCCGAGGCGCCGAGGTGCTCGAGCGCCACGCTCCCCATGCGGGTCATGAGGCCCATGTTGAGCGCCACGTAGATGCTGTCGGTGATCTCGACGCCGACCTTGCTGAAGGAGGAGCCCTTGGGGCCCATCAGGAACGGCACGACGTACATCGTCCGCCCCTTCATCGATCCCTCGAAGATGGAGCGCAGCTTGTCGTAGGCCTCGCGCGGCGCCATCCAGTTGTTGGTCGGTCCCGCGTCGATCTCGTTGCGCGAGCTGATGAAGGTGAGCTTCTCGGTGCGGGCCACGTCGTTGATGGCGCTCCGGTGCAGGTGGCAGCCCGGCAGCCTGCCGGGATCGAGCGGGATCAGGTCGCCCGAGTCCACGGCCTCGGCGGTCAGCCTGGCGCGCTCCGCCTCGGAGCCGTCACACCACACGACCCTGTCCGGACGGCAGAGCCGCTCGCACTCCTCCACCCAGGCGTTCAACGTCCGGTTCGTCGCTGCGCTCATCCGTTCTTTCTCCCTGATGCCGGCAGCCCGCGGGCGCCCCCGAGGCGACGCCTTCGCAAAGCCGCATTATACGCCCCGCACCGCCGGCGGCCGGCGACGACCGCCGGCCCGGAGGTGGATAGCCCACGACCCGCCGGCGCCGCGCCCCCGTCGCCCGGGCCGGCCCGTGGTATCGTGCACTCCTTTGCCGGGGTGGGGATGGGGCGCTGGGCCAAGAGACTCGCCGTCGTGGCCGCCGTCGTGGCGGTCATCGTGTTGCTGAGGTTCACGGTGTTCCGGCCGAAGCCGGTGCCGGTGACGCTGCAGCGCGTGGCGCGCGGCACGGTCGAGGAGACGATCAGCAACAGCAAGGCCGGGACCGTCATGGCCCGCCGGCGCGCCCGGATCGCGCCGCAGATCGGCGGGCAGATCGAGTTCATCGGGCCGCGCGAAGGGGCCGCGGTCAAGGCCGGGGAGATCCTGCTGCGCATCAACGATCGGGACCTGCGCGCCAATCTGGCGCTCGCCCGCGGAGAGGTGCAGACCGCCGCCGCGTCGGCGCGCGAGGCGTGCTTCACCGCCGGACAGGCGGAGCGCGACCTGAAGCGCAACGAGAGCCTCCGGGGGGACAGGATCATCTCCGAGGAGATCATCGAGCGTCTGCGCAGCCAGCGCGACTCCGCCGACGCGCGCTGCGAGGCCGCGAAGGCGAGCATCGAGCGGGCCCGCGCCGCGATCGAGGTGGCACAGGCGAACCTGGAGAAGACCGTCCTGCGGGCCCCGTTCGCGGGCATCGTCGCGGACCTCAAGGCGGAGGTGGGGGAGTGGGCGTCCCCCTCGCCGGCCGCCATGATGATCCCGCCGATCTACGACATCATCGACCCGACCTCGATCTACGTGGAGGCGCCGCTCGACGAGGTGGACGCCGGCCGCGTAGCATCGGGGCTCCCGGCCCGCATCACGCTCGACCCGTTCCCCGGAAAATCGTTCGGCGGCCGCGTGGCCCGCGTGGCGCCGTTCGTCCAGGACATCGAGCAGCAGAACCGCACCCTCGGGATCGAGGTCGAGTTCGACGACGCCGCGTTCAGCCGGACCCTGCTCCCTGGGACCTCGGCCGACGTCGAGGTGATCCTCCGCAAGAAAGACGACGTGCTGCGCATCCCCGCGTTCGCGATCCTCGAAGGGGGGCGCGTCCTGCGACTCGAGCAGGGGAAGCTGGCCGGCGCGCAGGTCCAGGTGGGCCTCCGGAACTGGGAGTACGCCGAGGTGCTCGAGGGCCTCAAGGAAGGGGACGCGATCGTCGTGTCGCTCGATCGGGCCGAGGTCAAGGAGGGGGCGCGGGCGGTCGAGCAGCCCGAGAAAGGGACGGCCCGCACCGCCTCGTGAGGGGGCGCCGGCGTCGGTTGGCGCAGCGACGATGATCGAGCTGACGGACCTGACGCGC
>DASRJX010000034.1:0-11668 GCA_035649235.1 Candidatus Cryosericum sp. | reverse complement strand
GGAGGACGACGAGGCGTCCCCTCTGCCGCGCGGGGGCGAACTCGCTCACCAGCGCCGCCGCCACCGGCAGCTCGCCCCCCAGCCCGATGCCGACGAGGAACCGTAGCAGAACGAGCGTCGTGACGCTCCAGGCCAGTCCGCACAGCCCGGTCGCCACGCTGAACAGGAGCAAGGTCCACTGGAACACCGCCTTGCGCCCGAAGCGGTCGGCGAGGGCCCCTGAGCAGGCGCCGCCCAGGAACATCCCGAAGAGGCCCATGCTTCCCGTGAGGGCGATCTGGTGCGACGTGAGGTGCCATTCCCCCTTGAGGCGGGCGAGGACGAACGACACCAGCCCCGTGTCCATCGAGTCGAACAGCCAGCCGAGGCCGCTCAGGAGCAGCAACCGGTGGTGGAACCGGCCCAGCGGGAGGCGATCCAGCCGGCCGGCGACCTTCATTCCGGGGTCAGCGGATTTCTGGGGGGTGGTGCTTCCGGGCTGCGATCGGTGTCGGGAAGGGCACGGTGCGCCGGGAGCCGTCCATGGCCGGGGCGTGCGGCTCGGCTTCGATCTTCTCGACATCCTCGGAGGGCGCGCCGGATCGCCGCAGGCCTGCCGCGCTCCGATCGCGATCGTAGAGGACGCGCAGGCACTGGGTCAGGACGTCGCGCATCTGCCGCCGCTCGACGATGAAATCGAGCATGCCGTGCTCCAGCAGGAACTCCGAGCGCTGGAAGCCCTCCGGGAGCGTCTCGCGGATCGTCTGTTCGATGACCCTGGCGCCGGCGAAGCCGATGAGAGCCTTCGGCTCGGCGATGTTCAGGTCCCCCAGCATGGCGTACGAGGCGGTCACGCCTCCCGTGGTCGGATCGGTCAGGATCGAAATGAACGGCAGCCGCGCCTCGTGGAGCTTGCCGAGCGCCGCCGCGATCTTCGCCATCTGCATCAGCGACAGGGCTCCCTCCTGCATCCGGGCACCTCCGGAGCACGAGATGATCACCAGGGGGATCTGCTCCTCCATCGCCCGCTCGATGGCCCGGGTGACCTTCTCACCGACCGCCGATCCCATCGAGCCGCCCATGAAGCCGTACTCCATGATCGACATCATGACCTGCGTCCCGCCGAGCGTGCCGCGGGCATTGATCAAGGCGTCGCTGAGCCCGGTCTTCTCCCGGTACTCCCTGAGGCGGTCCTTGTAGGGCTTGGCGTCCCGGAATTTCAGAGGGTCGATGGAGTAGATGTCGGTGTCGACTTCCTGGTAGCGGCCCTCGTCGAACAGGGAGGAGAGCCGCTCGCGCGCCGAGATCCGGAAGTGGTAGCCGCACTTCGGGCAGACATTGGCGTTCCGCAGGACTTCTTTTTTATAGATGATTTCCTTGCAGGAGTTGCATTTGACCCAGAGGCCCTCCGGCACCTGGATACGCCGGTGCTCGACGGCCTGCTTCGGCTTGCGGATTTTTTTGAACCAGGCTATTTCCATCAGCAGCCGCCCACCCGTCCCGAGGGGCCCGAGGGGGGTAACGAGCATCTTACTGACCCCGCCCCGAGAGGTCAAGCACGCCGAGGCGTCGGCCCCCCGACGGCGTGCCCATCCGGGCCCCCCTATACGCCGTTGGGTGCGTAACCCCTGGTCACAATCATAACTAATTGTCAATAAACATCTTATTGACATCGAGGCAGGGCGCCGTAATCAGCCCGGCGGAGAACGTGTGGGGTTTCCGACGCGAACCCACCGCGTGCCCCGATTCTGGACGCGGCGCGGCCGCCTCGAGCCGCAACCCGCCAATCCGGCCCAACCCGGTCGAATGGAAGGGGATGCCGGTTCGGGCCAGGTCGAGGAGGCTCGCCCGGGGCCGCATGGTACGTCGGTTGCGATATCCCCAGGTGCCATGCAAGGCGCGAGATTCCTTTCAAAGGAGGGCCCGGACCGAAGAGAGTCGTAGCGAGCTGACCCGCAGGTGAAAACTGCGGCGAGCCGGCCCCGTCTCCTCCCCACGGGGCCGGCTCGACACTCTTCGGGCCCCCGACGCATGCGGATGCCGAGACAGCTCGTCGCCAGCCTCGAGGCGCTGGCGCTCGCCATTGATTCCCGTGACCCCCTGCGGCAGGGGCATACGCGGCGTGTGCAGGCCTATGCCATAGCACTGGCCCGGCGGATGAGAGTCCCGGATCGCGAACGCCGGCTGCTCCGCATCGCGGCCCTCCTGCACGATATCGGCGAGCTGGCCATCCCCGACCACCTCCTCTCCAAGCCGGGGCGACTGTCCGAGAGCGAGATCGGCAGGATGCGCTCGCACCCGACCGCGGGGGTCGCCTTCCTCGCTCCCGCGGGGCTTCCCGAGCCGGTGCTCCAGATCATCCGCCACCACCACGAGCACTGGGACGGCTCCGGGTATCCCGGGGGCCTGAGCGGGGAGGCGATTCCCGCCGGCGCGCGCATCCTGGCCGTGGCCGATGCCTTGGAGGCCCTGATCTCCGATCGCGCCTACCGCGGCCGCCTGCGGCCGGAAGACGCGGCGACGCTGATCGAATCGTGGTCCGGCATCCAGTTCGACCCCGCGGTCGTCCGCGCCCTCAGGGCCCATCTCGACGAGATCCTCGCCGCCGGGGGTGTGGAGAGCGGCACTGCGATCGCGGCGCAGCGCGAGGCCGCGGCCGGCCCGGAGTCGGACCTTACGGACGCCGTGACCCACCTGCCGGGCGCGCGCCTCCTCCGCCAGGTGTTCGAGCAGGAAATGATCCGCAGCCAGCAATCCGGGCATCCCTTCTCCCTGATCGCGATGGACCTCGATGACTTCAAGCAGGTCAACGACCGTCTCGGCCCGCAGACCGGCGATCGCCTCCTGATGGAGGTCGGGCGCGTCCTCAGGAGCCACTTGCGCGAGCGGGACGTGCTGGTCCGGCTGGCGGAGGACGAATACGCCGCGCTCCTGCCCGGAAGCGGCTTCGCCGCCGCGTCGCTCCTCGCCGAGCGGCTGCGGCAGGCGGTCGACGGCTTCGTGCTGCGGATCGACGAGGCCGGCCGGACCGCACGCGCCGGCCTCTCCGCCGGGATCGCCATCTATCCGCTCGACGGCGAGTCGCTCGACGAAGTCATGACGCGCGCCACCCTCAACCAGATCCACGACAAGCGAGGCCGCAAGAGTGCTAGGGCCGCGGCCCCGAACGTCATCCGCTTCCCGCGCCACCTGGCATAGGATCCCTTCCGTCGGCGCCGCAGGCGCGCCCGACGGGAGGAGATCCGGATGCCGTGCCGTCATCGGGGAATTCGGGCGTGCAGCGTGCTACTGCCCGTCCTCCTCGTTGTCGTCGCGGGCGCCGTCGTGGCCTCGGGCACCGGACCGGAGGGGGAGCACGCCCCCGCGGCTTCCGGCGGCGCCACGCTCATCGTCAACGCGCAGCTCGTGGACGGCACGGGAGGCCCGGCGCGCGCCGCGGCCGTACGGATCGAGGACGGCCTGATCGCGGCGGTCGGCGCCCTGGAGCCGTCCCCAAAAGACGTGGTGATCGACGCAGCCGGGCTGACGCTGGCGCCAGGGTTCATCGACACGCACAGCCACGCCGACGGCGACCTGTCCGACCATCCCGACGCGCTGGCCGCCGTCAGCCAGGGGATCACGACGGTGGTCGTCGGGCAGGACGGCGAGTCGGTCTTCCCGCTGAAAGACTTCTTTGCGCACCTCGAGGCTCAGCCGGTCGCCATCAACGTGGCGTCGTTCGCCGGCCACGGCACGATCCGCCACCGGGTGATGGGAGACGACTTCCGCCGCGCCGCCACCCGGCGCGAGGTGCGCGAGATGCGGCGCCTGCTGGACCAGGAGATGGGCGCGGGCGCCCTGGGCCTCGCCACCGGCCTGGAGTACGACCCCGGCATCAACTCGGCTCGCTCCGAGATCGTCGCCCTGGCGCGCGTGGCGGCGGAGCGCGGCGGCCGCTACATCAGCCACGTCCGCAGCGAGGACCGCCGGTTCTGGGAGGCGATCGAGGAGATCGTCGACGTCGGCCGCAAGGCGGGCCTGCCGGTGCAGATCTCGCACACCAAGCTGGCGATGCGCAGCCTCTGGGGCCAGGCCGACCGGCTGCTCGCCCGCCTCGAGGCGGCCCGCCGGGAAGGGGTCGACATCACGGGTGACATCTATCCTTATCTCTACTGGCAATCGACGCTCACGGTCCTGTTCCCGGCCCGCGACTTCGAGGATCTCGAGGAGGCCGCGCTCGTGGTGCGCGAGATCGCTCCCGCCGAGGGCCTGCTCCTGACGCAGTTCGACCCTGAGCCTTCCTACGCCGGCAAGACACTGGCCGAGATCGCCGCGCTGCGCCACGCGAGCCCGGCCCAGACGCTCGTCGACCTCATCCGCATGGCCGAGGCGCGGCGCAAGGAGACCGGCGACGGGGGGGAGAGCGTCATCGGCACCAGCATGACCGAGGCGGACCTCGAGCGCCTGATGGCCTGGCCGCACATGAACATCTGCACCGACGGGAGCCTCGCCGGCGAGCATCCGCGCGGATTCGGCACCTATCCGCGCGTCCTCGGCCGCTACGTGCGCGAGCGCGGCGTCCTGTCCCTGGAAGAGGCGGTCCGCAAGATGACCTCGCTCGCCGCGGCCCACATGGGCCTTTCGGATCGAGGCCAGGTGCGGCCCCGGATGGCGGCCGACCTCGTGCTCTTCGACCCCAGGACGGTCATCGACCGGGCCACCACCACCGATCCGCGCGCCGTGTCGGAAGGGATCCGCACCGTCTGGGTCCGGGGCGAAGTCGTCTACGATCGTGGCCTTGCGACCGGACGCCGGCCGGGCGCCGTGCTCCGCCGGCCGGTCCGCCGCCGGTGAAGGCGCTCCATCCCGCCAGGTGACTCAGGGAACCGGCGACTCCTGCCCGCAGGCGTCGACCGCGGTCACCTGGTAGACGAAGTTGTCCCCCAGCAGGAGCGCGGCACCCTGGTGGACGAAGCTCTTGGTCGTGCTGCTGCCGGCACGCACGAGCGTCGCCAGGGTCGGCCCGGAACGCAGGTAGACGTTGTAGGACGTGGCGCTGACGGGGTCGGCGCTCCAGTCGATCACGACGTCGCTTCCGGATCGGGTAACGAGGATCGTGCCGACGCCCCCCACCCCCGGTGCGCAGACGCTGCACCCGGCGTTGGGCTGGAAGACGGAGACGTCGTCCACGCCCGCCTCGACGAGCGACCCTCCGATGCCCAGGTCCTCGGTCTGGACCCGGATCCGGAACTGGTTGTTGATCGGGACGAGGCCCGCAAGCGGGAACTGCTGCACGGTCCAGGGCGCGATGTCGAAGAGTGTGTCGAGCGCGCTCACCCAGCTGGCGCCGCCGTCTCCGGAGACGTCGACACGGATGGGGTCCTCGCCCGGATTCCCCCCCTGGCTGTTGCTGAAGAAGAGGCTCATCTGCAGCACGGGGCCGGGCTGTCCCGCGATGTTGATCACCGGGGAGGCCAGCGTCGTCGTTCCCGTGTCGACGTCGAACGAGCCGAGGCCCGCGCCGGCCGGCAGGCCCGTGACCCAGGCGTTGACCCCTGGCGGCGGCGTGGCGTCGTCCTCCGGCTGGACGCCTGTGCTCTCCGGATTCCCCAGCTCGAAACTCCCGGTCACCGCGTCGTTCGGCGCGATGGTCCCCCAGCCGCCGGCGCCTGCCTCGAAGTCCTGGCTGTAGACGACGAGCGGCAGGATGCGGGCCGGCGCAACGCGCTCCTGGAGGTTCCCCTCCTCGTTGCCGAAAGAGTCGGCGGCGCGCGCCTTGTAGTAGTAGGTCTGACCCGGCACGAGCGCCGTGTCGACGTACCCCGTCCCGAGCACCGAGGCCACTTTGTTCGACGGTCCGGGCGCGAACCCGGGTGTCGTGGAGCGGTAGATGCTGTAGCGCGGCGGCCCGGAGCAGGTCTCGAGAGCCGGAGGCCACTGCAGCACGGTCTCACCACAGGCCACGCCGGTTCCCGCGGACAGAAGCCCGGAGAACACGGGCGGCACGGTGTCGGGCGACGTCGGCGATGCGACCGAGCGTTGGACGAGATTCCCGTCCTGGCCGGAGCGCGAGTCATCGGCGCGCACGATGTAATAGTAGGTCGCGCCCGGCTGGAGCAGAGTGTCGTGGAAGGACGTGCCGGCGACGCCCTGCGCGATCCGGTTGGCCGGGCCGGGAGAGAATCCCGGCGTTCCGGAGCGGAAGACGCTGTAGCGGATCTGCGCGTTCTGGCAGTTGGTCGAGGCGGCCGGCCAGAGCAGGTCCGTCTCGGCGCACGAGGCCCCCGGGGCCGCCGACGCGAGACCCGCGAAGGTCGGCGGGACGAAGCAGGGCGGCGTCAGATCGCAGACCACGGCCTCGACGCGGACGTCGTCGATGGCCGCCTCGACGTTGGTGTCGAGGCCGCCGTCGTGGGCGCGGGCGCGCACGCGGAAGGTGGAGGTGAGCGGGACGAACGACTCGATGCGGACGTCGATGGGCTGCCACCCGAGGTTGCGGGCCGCGGGCAGGAGCGACTCGACCGTCACCCAGGACGAGCCGCCGTTCGAGCTGACCTCGACGATCAGGCCGTCGGAAGTGTCGGTGAGCGACGAGTCGCCCCACCAGCGCCGGTAGGAGAGGCGCGCGGAAGTCGTGCCCGACAGATCGATGATCGGCGACAGGGCAATCGTCTCCCCGGCGTCGATGTCGCCGCTCGCGTCGTTGGCGTTCTGCCCGGTGAACAGACAGCGGGAGGCGGCGCCCGGTCCGGCGTCATTGTTCGGCTGCCAGTTCGTGCCGGTGGGATCGCCGGCGATCCAGGCGCCCGCTGTGGCCGGGGGCGACCCCGCGAGTATCGTCCAGTCGGGGACCCCTTCGAAATCCTGGGAATAGCGCACCGTCGAGCGCTGGCCGACCAGGACCGGGACATAGGCCGTGATTGGCGCGCCAGTCCCCCCGTCGCTCAACGCGAGCGTGAACGGAATGTCCTGACCGCAGGCGAGGGCGCCTCCCAGGGCGGCCCTGTAGGCGGAGCCTGAGGCCGAGGCTCCCGGGGAGATGCTGCCGTAGGCGACCGAGGAGGTGGTGACCGTCACGTTCCCGTCCGCGGTCGACAGAGTTCCCTGGGCCGCCGGTGCTGTGCCCGACGGCAGGTGGTTCAGGAGCGGCAGCGTCAGGTCGATCGACTCGCCCGGGTCGGCGAACCCGCTGCGGTTCCCCGCGGGGATGTCGGACAGGATCGGCGTAGCGAGGGTGAACCGCGCTTCGGGGAGGGGCGAGGCCGCCGCGGCGTTCTCGATGGTCGACCGGCAGCCGCCCGCGTTTTGAGCCTCGACCACGTAGTAATAGGTGAGGCCCGGCTGGACCGTGAGGTCCTCGAAATGCGTGCCGGCCAGGCTGCCGACCGGCACGTAGGCGTGCGTGGCGGAGAAATCGGACCTCAGGATATTGTAGTTCGTGGCCCCGGCCGACGCCGTCCAGTCGAGGATGACGCGGCCGTTGCCGGGCGTCACCGTCATCACGGGCTGCGCCGGCCGGACGCAACCCGCCGTCGTGCCGGCGCAGGCGGGGCCAGCGATCCCGTGGGCGCTGAAGGCGTTGAAGATCTGCTGGCAGTTCGGCGTGCCGTCTGCGAGGTTCCCGTTGTCGTCGTCCACCGCCAGGTAGGCGCCATAGGCGTTCTGCGCCTGTCCTGGCACCATCGTGTCGGTCTGCGGCAGCGACAGGAAGTAGATCCGCTCCAGGGCCTGCCAGCCGGTGTTGAACCCGTGCTTGGCGACGAAGGCCTTCGACAGGTCCCACTGCGTCTGGCCGTAGATCTCCCCCTCGCAGTGCAGCTCGTGGCCATAGGGGCCGTTGTCGCACTGGCCCGGCTGGCAGATGATGCAGAAGCTGTTCAGGTTGGCCGGCGAGGCGACGTACCCGACGCTCGTGGAGTCGACGTCCCGGACCGGGCTGCCGTTGACTCCGAAATAGGGACCGACGACGTGGTCGTGCAGGACGTGCATGGAGGTGATGTCGCCGGTCGCCTCTCCGGTCGAGCCGTCGCCGAGGTTGGTGTTCTGATCGAGGCCGTGGCCCCACTCGTGGAACATCACGTCGGCGATCTCGCCGGTGTTGTTGCACCCGGACCCGGAGCGGAAGAAGTTCGTGGCCGAGCCGTCCCAGAAGGCGTTACAGACGTCCTCGATGTTGACGTTCGACTGCACTGGGGTGTTCAGCCACGCGATGTTGAGCCATTTCTTCGCCAGGGTGCGCACGCGGTTCTGCTGGAAGAAGGCGTTGCGCTCCGCCGGCGTGCTGACGCCGTTGCCGATCTCGTCGATGCCGCCCATCCCCAGGTCGAGATCCCCGGTCCCGGAGGAGGCGAAGGCGAAGGCCCTCTCCGGAGTGTCGCAGCCGGAGCAGGCGGTCCTGAAGAACGTTCCGTCGAGCGGCGTGAAGACGGGGCCGCCGGTGTAGGCGTAGGTGCCGGCGTCGCCGGTGGTGATCGAGGCCGAGGAGGAGAACACCCGCACGTTGGTGAAAGGCCGGGACTCCTCGGGTTCCGAGACCGTCCGCGGGTGGACGCCGCCGACCACGCGCGCGTAACGATTGGCGTCGGCGAACGACAGGATCTCGCCCGTCCGGGCGTCCACGTCGCCGGTCCAGGTCATCGGCACCCCCTGGCGCCGGAAGGCGGCGCGCCAGGCGAGCCGGTAGGTCGCGCCTTCGGCCCAGGGCACCTGCGACCGGCCTCGCGGCTGAACCAGGAAGAGCAGGTGCGGCGCCTCCACGACGACGTCCTCGTCGCGCCTCCCGCCGGCATGCTCGAACAGGCGCGCCAGCGCCTGCTCCGCCTCCAGCACCGGCCGGGCGGGAGGCACGCCCGCCCCGATGCGCGCGCTGCCGAGCTGGATGATGTTGCCGTTGTTGACGCGCAGGAAGACGCGCGCCCCCTCGATCGGCACGCCGTCCACCACCCAGTCGTAGTCGAGGAAGACCAGGTCGCCATTCTCCAGCCAGGCGCTGCGGGCCTCGTTGAGGACGAGGTCGCCGGACGGTGGCGCCAGGAGCGCTTTCTCCTGTGCGATGAAGGCGCGCCCCAGCGGCTCGACGTCGGCCAGGCCACGGGGCTGGCCCCCTGGACCGGGGACGGAGGTCGGTAGGCTGTTCCCTGTCCCAGGAAGGAAGGGGATACCCTGCCCCTCGATCAGGGAGGGTCGCCCGGTGCGCCGGTCGAAACCGAGCCGCCAGTCGCCCGGGTGGCGGCTCCGGAACCCGGATGCGGCCGCCGCGGCTGGTCCTGTGGCGTCCTCGTCCACGATCTCGGGGATCTGGTCGAACGGCACCGCCGGGACCACCCTGCGATCGAGCTCCTCCTCGTGGCGCGGGACGAGAGCCAGCGCGGGGGAGACCATCGACAAGGCGAGTGCTGTCGCGACGAGGGCTCTTGGCGGACGAGGCATCGGCGGTCTCCGCATGCTCGGTCTCGATCCCTGGGGTCGCAGTCGGCAGCCCAAAGAAGCGCGGCCGTCCGCCGGTCGACTGTCCGGGTCTTGAAATGTACCCGGGGCCGGGGTGTCCGGCAAGGGAATAATGCCGGCTCTTGACAGGCCATCGGACGGCGGGCATATAGTCGCGGCACCCTTCTAAGGAGATCTCGCCGTGTCGTACCAGAAGATCTCCAGCCGCCGGGTGTATTCGGGCCGGCTGCTGCGCGTCGACCAGGACCAGGTGCTGCTGCCGAACGGCAGCACGACCGACCTCGAGATGGTGCGCCACCCGGGCGCGTCGGCGGTCGTGCCGTTCGTCACCGAAGAGGACATCCTGCTGGTGCGCCAGTTCCGCTACGCGGCCCAGGGGTTCATCCTCGAGGTGCCGGCAGGGACGCTGCAGAAGGAGGAGCCGCCCGACGACTGCGCCCGGCGCGAGGTGGAGGAGGAGGCCGGATACCGCGCCGGCCGCATCCTCAAGATCGGATCCATCTACACGACGCCGGGCTTCACCGACGAGGTGATCCACCTCTACGTCGCGCGGGATCTGACCCCCGTGGCGCAGAAGCTCGACGCCGACGAGGTCCTGACCGTCGAGCGCCTGCCGTTCCGGCGCGCCATCGAATTGATCCGCATGGGGGAGATCGTCGACTCCAAGACGATCTGCGCCCTCCTGATGGCCCGCGTGGCGGCAGCCACTCCCAGTTTCTGAGCCGGCCTCTCCGGCGCGGGGCGTCAGACCAGGAGTTTGAAGAGGAGCTCCGGCACGAGCATCCCCAGGGCGAAGCCGTACAGGTAGTCGAGCCAGACGACGCTCAGGATGTTGGCGGCGTAGATCGCGATGACCAGCGGGAAAGACAACAGCACCAGCGGCTGAAAGTGCCGCGCCTGCTGGCGCGCCAGCCTCCAGACGTTCTTCGCGTCGTGCGTCGAGGGGAAGGCGTGCATGCCGATGGAGATTCCGAGCCACAGCAGCACGTAGGAAATCGGATCGGTGCGGCCGAACACCCGGACCGGGACGTAGGCGGGGAAGCAGAAGGCGACGCACAGGATCGAATTCACGATGAGCGGCCCGACCGACACGAGGAAGGCGCTGTTGAAGTCCTCGGTCTCCTCGTGGATCACGTACCCCGCCGGGTTCCCGAATCGGAAGAAGCAGACGTCGAGGACGGCCAGGCCCCGCAGGCGGCAGAAGAGCATGTGCGCCGCCTCGTGGACGATCACTCCGGGAAAGGTGACCGCCGAGATGAGGACGCCGGGAATGAAGAACATTAGCCTCCGCCCTTCGGTTTCCACCCGTTCGGGAAGCGGCGCACGAATTCGCTGCGCGAGATGATCTCGCGCGTCTCGAGCCTGTACCGGATCCGATCGACATACTCCGCGAACTGCGGACCCTCCGCTCCCTGCATCTTCGAAGCGATCTCGATCTGGCGCTCGGCCAGGGCCTTCATGGCCTCGTCTCCATTGACCGCGTACCGGCAGGCATGCGCCGAGGCCACGCCCAGCGCGGCCATCGGCTCGTCCGGATCGCTCTGCGCCAGAGCCTGCGAGGCCTCGAGGAACCGGTCGTAGTCCTTCTGCTCGTACGCCACGCCGACCTCGGCCTGAAGCAGCGCGGACTTGAAGGTCGGGTCGTCCGGCTTGATCGCCTGCGCCTCCTTCAGGAGGGGGATCGCTTCGCCGGATCGCTCCTGATTGACCAGGAGTATCGCCTGGAAATAGAGGGAGAACGCCCGGACCTCCGGGTCGTCCGGCACGCGTGCGGCCGCCGCGTTGAATCGTTCGACGGCCCGTTCCAGGTTGTCGCTCCGCAGCTCGCGCAGACCGCGCAGCATGTCCAGGTGGGCGAAGAAGAAGCGCTGGTTGTAGAGAAAGGCGAGCGCCGCGAGGAGGATCACCGCGACCAGGCCGCCCCGGATCCAGGGCGGGAACGGGCGATTCTTCAGGATACGCGCGCAGGCGTCGCAGACCGGCAACCCGGCGATCCGCGGCAGCGCCACGCTTCCGTAGTCCGTTCCGCAGCGGAAGCAGACGTTCGCCGGCGGGCCTTCCTGCTGCTGGGGAACCCCGTTCGCGTCGTCCATCGCCACCCGACGAGGTTCGAGAGTCAACCGCTGGCGGATGCTAGCACAGGCACGCGCCGCGGGGCGGCGCGCGACCTGCCCGCGCGGCGGAGACGGCGGACGCCGTCCCTCCAGGTGCCGATACGCCGCACGGTCATGACTCTCGATCCGCTCCGACCGGTGGGGCGGCG
>DASRJX010000033.1:0-10010 GCA_035649235.1 Candidatus Cryosericum sp. | reverse complement strand
TCGAACTGACGGGTCCGGCTTGTAACTAGGTCCGAACGAAGGCGCGGGGGGGCGGGGGCGCCAGGGGCGGCGCTTCCGCCCATCCGTCTGTTTGCACGCGGGCCGGCCGGTTGCCGGTGGGCCGGGAGAGAGGGACACTATGAAGGGTTTGCGGATCAAAAAGGATCGGCTGTGCGTCGCACTGCTCGCTGCGGGGCTGGGCGCCGGGCCTGGCACGACGATGGCCACCGTCGCGGTCCCCGCACGATCGGCGTCCGCCGGAACCTCCTCGGAGGGCCTGCTGGCGCTCGACTACGCCTTCCGCTTCGCGAGCGCCATCGACGACGATCCCAAGGACCGCGCCAAGGCGCAGGAGCTGGCGCTCGAGGCCTATACGGCGGAAGGCGCCTATGACGTCGTGGCGCAGCGGGCCGAGCAGATCGACGGCTGGCGGCGGGGTGTCGTCTACGCCGATCTCGCCACGGTGCTGGCGCGGCAGGGCCGCGCCGCGGAGTCCCGCGCCTATATCGCCAAGGCGGAAGCGGTGCGGGCCACGGTCGTCGGATGGCAGAACCCGCGCATCTCGGCCCACGTCGCGGAGGCCTGGGCCCTCCTCGGAGAGACCGACAAGGCGGGCGCCATCACGGCGGATCTCGCCGCCGCCGATCCGATCCAGTACGTTGGCCGCGCGACCGCCACGGACGCCGTGGCGCTGGCCACGAAGGGTGAGTTCCAGCAGGCGCTCGCGCGGCTGCGGGCGCTCGACGGCAACGACGACCTCGACGTCGCTGCGGCCAGGACGAACGGATACCTGGCCCTGGCAGGGAACGAGAGCGCCCCGCGCAAAGGACGGCAGAAGGCCCTCGACGCGGCCCGCGCCTCGGCCCTGCGGCTGCCGCTCGAGTTGCGGGTCGACGCCCTGCTGCGCGTCGCGGCGCAGGACTCGGCGCTCGGCCGTGCGCGCGAAGGCCGGTCGGCGGTCGCGGCGGCCCTGTCGGCGGTCGAAGAGAAGGCCCCGGCCTCATCGGAGAGGATTCCCTATCTGATCGAGATCGGACGCACCTGGGGCCGGCTCGGCGAGCCGCAGAAAGCCCGCGTGGCCCTCGAAAGCGCCGAGACGCTCGTGCAGGGGTCCCTCAGCGTCGACCGGCCGGGACTGATAGCCCGGGTCGCCTCCGCCTACCGCCAGGTCCCGGACGAGGAGCGGGCGCGCGCTCTCGATCGGCGGGCCATGGACGCGGCGGCGGAAATGCCGTTGTCGCGGCCCCGCGCGCTGTCGCTGTCCGCCATCTGCCGTCAGATGGGTCAGGACGGGATAGCACCCGAGGGGGAGGTGCGCACCCGACTTGATGCGCTTCTCGCAGGACTCGGCGATCGATAGGGTGTTCTCCGCCATCGCCAGGACGGGTCGTTCGGCCCCCGTCGTTATCGCGCTCTTCGCGGCCCTCGTCCCTGTCCCGCCGGTGCTGGCCCAGCAGGCCGTCTCCGGCGCCATCCGGGGCACGGTCAGCGACAAGGACTTCGACGTGCCGCTGGCCCAGGTGCGGGTGACGCTCCTCGAGGCGTTCCTGTCCACCCAGAGCGGGACCGACGGCACGTTCCTGTTCGAGCGCGTCCCGCCGGGCACCTACACGCTCGCCTTCACCAAGGACGGGTACCAGCGCCAGGTCGTCCCCGAGGTCGTGGTCAACGCCGGCGGGCTGACGGAGATCCGCACCCGCCTCAGCCTGGAGGTGACGGAGATGGAGGAGGTGGTCGTCACGGGGCAGGACCTGCTCGGCGACACCGAGGTCGGCCTCCTCGACATCCGCGCCGACGCCGCGATGGTGCAGGACGCCATCTCCTCGGAGATCATGACCAAGAGCGGGGCGACCGACGTCGCCGGCGCGCTCAAGTTCGTCGTCGGCGCCTCGGTGGCGCAGGGGAAGTACGCCACCGTGCGCGGCCTCTCCGACCGCTATACGGGCACGACCCTCAACCACGTCAGGATTCCGAGCGCCGATCCGCGCCGGCGGGCTGTCCAGGTGGACCTCTTTCCGACCGGGACGATCGAGAACGTCACCGTGACCAAGACCTTCACCCCCGATCTCGAAGGGGACTTCACCGGCGGCGGCATCGACATCCAGACGAAGTCGATTCCGGAGGAAGGGCTCTTCTCGACGTCGTTCGGCGTCGAGTACAACTCCCAGGCGACCGGGAACGAGGACTTCCTGACCTACGAAGGGGGCGGCGTGGAGTTCCTGGGGATCGCCGGGAGCGATCGCGCCCTGCCGGAGGAGGCGCGTCACGACCTTCCGGTCCTGCCGACGCCCAAACCCGCCGCCCTCACGCCGCAGGAGATCCAGAATGGCGAGACCTGGGACCGGTTCATCCGCTCCTTCGATCCGGTCATGGGGGTATCGCACGAGGCCCCGGGACCGAACTACTCCTTCTCGGTCGTCGGCGGGGACCGCTTCGACCAGGGGGAGGGGAAAACCGTCGGTCTGCTGGGGGCGCTGACCTACACCCACAAGTACGACTTCTACGAAGGAGGCCAGAACAACACCTACGCAGTCTCGGACCCCTCCCAGCCACTCATCCTGGGACAGCCGCAGCTTGACAGCGCCGGCCTGGACGAGGTCCTGGTCGGGCTCCTGGGAAGCTTCGTCTACCAGGCGAGCCCGCAGCACGAATACGGCTTCCGCCTGGTCGCCAACCAGTCGGCGGAGGACGTGTCCCGCTTCCAGACGAGCGGCGACACCCTGGTGCAGCAGAACCAGGCGCTGCACTACACGGAGCGCACGGTCGCCTCCGGCCAGCTCCACGGCAAGCACGCCTGGCCCGAGGTCGGCTTCAAGGAGCTGCGGCTCGAGTGGTACGCGGCCTACAACATCACGGGCCAGGACGAGCCGGACGTGCGCTTCTTCCGCAACACCTTCGACACGACCAGGATGGAGTTCCTGAAGCCTTCCAACCTCAACGACGCGGACATCACCCGCCGCATCTTCCGCAACGTCGGCGAGGCCGGCCCGCAGGCGGCCGTCGACCTCACGCTGCCGTTCGACCAGTGGACGAAGTTGGAAGGGAGAATCAAGGCGGGAGCGTTCTACGACCAGACCGACCGCGACTACACCCAGGATACCTTCGTCTACCACTTCGTGACGGCGCCGGCGGCCAACGCGGCCATAGTGGCGAACAACGAATACGCCAAGTACACGGCGACGAGGCCCGGGGAGCTGTGGACCGACGTCTTCCTGAACCCGGAGCGCATCGGCCTGGCGATGAACCGCTGCCAGCCCCCCAACCAGGCGGTCAACCTGAGGACGGTCAATCCCCCCTGCGCCGCGCACAACCAGCTCCTCTGGTACCTCGATCCGCAGCCGGCGATCGACGTCGACTACACGGGGGATCAGAGCGTCTCCGCGCTCTACGCCATGGGGGATCTGCCGCTCAGCCCCAGCGTGCGGGTCATCGGCGGGGCGCGCTACGAGAAGACCGAGATGCTCGTCCAGCCGGAGAACGACAAGAACCGCATCGAGCTGATCGAGCTGCAGCCGAGCGGCGGCCACACCATCGTCGCCGCCACGAACGCGGAGGCGGAAGCCGAGATCGACGAGGCGTCCATCCTGCCCTCCCTCGGTGTGGTCTACGAGATCGTGCCTCAGATGAACCTGCGCGCCTCCTGGGGGCGCACGCTGGCGCGTCCGACCTTCCGCGAGCTGTCGCCTGTCGCGACGGAGGAGTTCCTGGCCGGCGACGAGTTCGTGGGGAACGTCGACCTCGCGCTGAGCAGCATCACCAACTACGACCTGCGCTGGGAGTGGTTCCGGAAGCCGGGTGAGGTGCTGGCCGCGAGCCTGTTCTACAAAGAGCTGACCGACCCCATCGAGCTCGTCTCCTTCGTCACCTCCGGGCGCAACTTCGTGCAGCCGGTGAACTACGAGCGGGGTGAGGTGCGGGGCGCGGAGATCGAGGCGCGTCTCCCCCTCGGCGGATTCGCCGAGGCGCTCGAGGGGCTCGCCGTCGGCGCCAACTACACCGTGATCGATTCGGAGGTCGACGTCCCCGAGGTCGAGCAGCAGGGCCTGACGAAGTACGGCCTCGACGAGCCGACCCGCCGGCTCCAGGGACAGCCGGAGAACCTGTTCAACGCCAGCCTCTCCTACGACAGCGAGCGTTTCGGGATCTCGACCGGCCTGTTCTACAACGTCCTCGGCGAGACCCTGGTGACCGGGGCGGCGGCCGGGGAGAGCGGCGGCGTGCCGAACGCCTTCGAGACCAGCTACCGGACGCTCGATTTCACCTATTCCCAGAAACTGGTCCGGGGGACGACGGACCTCTCGCTCACCCTCAAGGCCAAGAACATCCTGCAGCCCGAGCGCGAGAGCGTCTACCGGTCTCCCGACGGCCAGGAGGTGATCAAGACCCTGCGCGACACCGCCCTTCTCTACGGCCTGTCCTTCGCCCTCAAATGGTGACGGGCATGTGACATCCGGGTACTCGTCATCGATCCGTCACCGAAGCGCCATCCGGCCGTGACGTACAGGAATTTGAATGTCAGTATGCGTGAGAGGTGTGGGTGGCGTCGCTTCGGACTTGCGGGGCCCGCTCTCGTGGCGGTGCTCGTCCCTCTCTGGGCGGGCGAGCCGGCGAGCACCGGGGCCGACGTCAAGAGCAGCCGCGAGGTCCTCGCCAAGTGGGTCGAGACGCAGCAGATCCTGGCGCGTGAAAAGAAGGACTGGCAGCAGGGGAAGGAGATCCTCGGTTCCCGCATCGACATCGTCCGCGGAGAGATCGCGTCCCTGGAGGAGAAGCTCGCCGCCCTGCGCAAGTCGGGTGCCGAGAGCGGCCAGAAGAAGGGTGAGGTCGGGCGCGAGGAGGAGTCGCTGAAGGACGCGGCCGCGTCCGTCGCCTCCTGGACGGCGGGGCTGGAACGGGACCTCCGGTCCCTGGAGCCGCGCCTGCCGGAGCCCGTCCGCGCCAAGGTCCAGCCGCTCTATGGCCGCATGCCGGCCGATCCGGAGCACACGCAGGTGACGATCGCGGAGCGGCTGCAGAACGTCGTCGGCATCCTGAACGAGGTCAACAAGTTCAACGGGGAGATCACGATGGTCACGGAGGTGCGCACCCTGGCCTCGGGCCAGCCGACGGAGGTGCGGACGATCTACGTCGGCCTGGCGCAGGCGTACTACGTCAGCCCGCGGGGCGAGGCCGGCGTCGGTCGGCCGGGGGAGGCCGGATGGGACTGGGAGCCCGCCGCCGATCTGGCGCCGCACGTCACCGAGGCGGTCGAGATACTCCAGTCCAAGGCGAAACCCAAGTTCGTCCCACTTCCGGTGAAGATCCAGTGAAGACCTCCCTGGGCAACCCACTCCGGGCCGTCCTTTTCGCGGCCGTTCCGCTCCTGACCGCCTCCGGGGCCGTGGCCCAGGAAACCTCGACGTTGTCCCAGGCGGCCGCGACGGCGCAGCAGGACCTCGACCGCAGTGTCAAGGAGCTCGCGGACTTGCGCGCCTCCATCCAGGCCGAGAAGGTCCCGCTGTCGCAGGAATTGTCACGCCTCGAGGGCCGTCTGGCCGATCTGCGCCGCCAGCAGGAGGACCTCTCCCGCTCACAGGACCTGCGCACGCTCGAGGTCAACAACATGACCTCGGCCCTGAAGCTCAGGCAGGACGAGATCGCCTACGTCTCGAACCTGCTCGATGAGTACGCCCGCGGCTTCGAGTCGGTCGTCCACGTCAGCGAGCTGGAGCGCTACACGACCGTGGTCGCGACCGCGAAGCTGGCTCGCGAGAACCGCGATCTGACGCTCACCGAGAAGCTGCACCGTCAGGTCGACGTCCTGACGGCGTCGCTGGGCCGCGTGCGCGACCTGCTCGGTGGGGCCCGCGTCGAAGGGGAGGCGGTCGATCCGAAGGGGACCGTCGCCAAGGGCACGTTCGCCCTCGTGGGGCCCGTCGTCCTGTTCGCCGCGCAGGGCGGGGGAGCCGCCGGTCTGGCGATCCCGCAGACCGGCTCGTTCAAGGCGGTCATCCGGCCGCTGGAGGCAACACTCAACGCCGGCCTGGCCCGCATCGTCGCCGGCGGCGAAGGCCTGCTGCCCCTCGACCCCACGCGTGGGGGGGCGCTCAAAGAGCTGGTCAGCCGCGGCAGCCTCATCGGCTACTTCAGTAAGGGCGGGCCGATCATGTGGCCGCTGCTCCTGGTATCGATCCTGGCCACGTCGGTCATCGTGGAGCGCCTCGTCTTCCTGGCGCGCGAGCGCCGGCGCCGGAGCGCGGCGGCGGTGGAGGAGATCCTGTCCTGCATCGAGCGGGGGGACGTGGCGGGGGCGATCGCGGCCGGGGACGGCTCGCAGGACTTCGTCGCCCGCGCCCTGACTTACGGCATCCGCCACCGCGAGAAGTCGCTGTCGAACGCCCTGATGCGGGCGGCCGGGCTGGAGCTGGTGCGCTTCAACCGCGGCATCTCGCTCCTCGACACCTGCGTCACGGTCGCGCCTCTCCTGGGGCTCCTCGGCACCGTGACCGGCATGATGGGTTCCTTCGGCATGCTCGGGGGCGGCGAGCTGAGCGCGCCGGCGCAGATTACCGGCGGCATCGCCGAAGCGCTCATCGCCACCTGCTGCGGCCTCGGCATCGCGGTGACCTGCCTCATCCCCATGAACTACCTGCACAGCAAGAGCGAGCAGGCCCGCCACGACATGGAGGACGCTTCGACGCACCTCGAGTTGCTGATGAAGTCGATCCTCGAGGCGGAGCAGGCTGCCCACCATCGGCGCATCGCCGCCCTGATGCAGGCCCAGTCGGAAGGCGGGGTGCAGGCGCCCGCGACCAGCCTGCAGGCGTCGGCCGCCGTCTAGCGCGCCGGAGGACATGGCATGAGATTCAGCGCCTACCAGCACAAGAAGGCCAAGATCGAGATCGTGCCCCTCATCGACGTCGTCTTCTTCCTGCTCGCGACCTTCGTCATGGTCTCCCTGTCGATGACCCGCAACCAGGGGATGCAGGTGCAGCTTCCCACCGCCACCACAGCCGGCAAGCAGGACGCGGACGACAAGGCGGTGACGCTCACGGTCCTGGAGAGCGGCGAGGTCTTCTACAACAAGGAGAAGGTCACCATGGCGCAGCTGCCGTTCAAGCTGCAGACGCTCAAGACCTCGCAGCAGGACCCCAAGGTGATCCTGAACGCCGCGGCCGAGGCCGATTTCAAGCAGGTCGTGGCGGTCCTCGACGAGACGCGCAAGAGCGGCATCACCAAGGTCGGCATCTCGACGGAGAAGAAATGACACGGCGCATGGGTTTCCTCGCGTTCCTGGGTGCCATCGCCTTCCACGCCGGCGTGCTGCTCTTCGGCGGGCTCCTGCTCTTCCACCCGAAGGCGGAGAAGCCGAAGACCCAAGAGGTGGATCTGCTCGCGGACGAGGCGCGCGAGGAGCCCAAGAAGGACGAGGAGAAGAAGGAGCAGGCGGAGGAGGCCAAGGACTCCGAGGACGCCCTCGAGCAGGCGAAGGAGGCGATGCCGGATCTGCGCGACCTCGCCGCCCTGGAATCGCCCGCGGCGGCGCCAGCCCTGGCCGCGATGAGCCTGAGCGACCTCGAGAGCGCCCTCTCCGGCGCAGGCGGCGGCGGGGACCTGGGTGGCGGGCTCTCCTTTGCCTCGGGCGGCCGGATCGGAGGCACGGGCTCCGTTGGCGGCGGAGGGCCGGATCTGGACGAAGCGCTGACCCTCGCCGAGCTCGACCAGAGGCCGAGGCCGATCTTCCAGGCCTCGCCGCAGTACCCCATCGAGCTGCGCAAGCAGAAAGTCGAGGGGTCGGTCCAGGTCGTCTTCTACGTCGACAAGGAAGGGCGCGTCAGCAACCCCCAGGTCGAGAGGTCGAGCCACCCCGCGTTCGAACGACCCGCCCTCGAGGCGGTCCGGCAGTGGCGCTTCGAGGCCGGTACGCGTCACGGGCAGAAGGTCGCGTTCAAGATGCGCGTCCCGATCACCTTCCATGTGGCGTGAGGGAGAGCGCTCCCCGGTGTACCGCTTCCTGACGACCGCCGCCGCCTCCTTGGCGCTGCTCCTGCTCGTCGCGCCGGCAGCCCGGGGTGCGTCGGCTGACGACACGGCCGCAGCACAGGCTCCGGCCGCAGCACCAGACGGCGAGCGTCCCGAGGACCTGGAGCTTTTCAAGGACCCCACCTTCCGGAAACAGTTCCTAGGCTCCTACGGGGTCCTGGCGGACTACGAGCCGAAGGTCAGTCCCGTGGAGCGCCAGGAGCTGGAGAAGGTCCTGGCCCTGATGCCGACCGATCCGGACGCCGCCCGCGCGGCCCTTGAGGCCGCCGCCAAGCCGGAGGCCAGCGCGCTATTCGATTTCACGCTCGGGAACATGTACTTCCAGAAGGACCAGTCGGAGCCGGCCGCGGATCGCTACCGCCTGGCGACGGCCAAGTTCCCGTCCTTCCGGCGGGCCTGGAAGAACCTGGGGCTCGTGTCGGTGCGCCTGGGACGGCACGACGATGCGATCAAGGCCTTGAGCCGGCTCATCGAGCTGGGGGGCGGCGACGGCCTGTCGTACGGGCTCCTGGGGTACGCCTACAGCGCCACGGGACAGTTCGTCTCGGCGGAATCCGCCTACCGGAACGCCGTCCTGCTGCAGTCCGACCTGCTCGACTGGAAGCTGGGGCTGGCGCAGAGCCTCCTCAAGCAGCGCAAGTACGCCGAGACGACTTCGCTGTGCGACGAGCTCATTGAGCGCTACCCCGATCGGGCCGAGTTCTGGCTGCTGCAGGCGAACGCTTTCATCGGCCTCGGCCAGCCGCTCAAGGCGGCCGAGGACTTCGAGATGGCGGCGCGGATGGGGAAGGCGACCCCGCAGAGCCTCTATACGTTGGGTGACATCTACGCCAACCAGGGGCTCTGGGACCTGGCCGGCCGGGCCTATGCCCACGCGATCGAGGCCGCGCCCGATCAGGACCTCGAGCGGCCGGTGCGCTCGGTCGAGATCCTGGCGCAGCGCGACGCCCAGCCCCAGGCGCGCCTGCTCCTCGCCAAGGTCCGCGAGACGTTCGCCGCCACGCTCGACGAGGCCGGTCGCACCCGGCTGCTCCGGCTGGAGGCGCGCCTCGCCGTCGCCGACGGCCAGGGGGGGCAGGCGGTGGCGTCCCTGGAGCAGATCGTCGCCATCGACCCCCTCGACGGCGAGGCGCTCATGCTCCTGGGGCAGCATTACGGCCGCTCCAACGAGATCGACCGCGCCATCTTCTATTACGAGCGCGCCGAGAGCCTGGAGCCGTTCGAGGCCGACGCCAAGGTGCGCCACGCCCAGCTCCTCGTCGCCCGGTCCCAGTACCGCGACGCCGTCCCTCTGCTGAAGCGCGCCCAGGAGCTGAAGCCGCGGGACGAGGTGGCCCGCTACCTGGAGCAGGTGGAGCGGATCGCCCGCTCGCAGTAGACCCGCCCCTCCCGACGCCTTCCTCAGGACCAAAGTTTCCGCTAATCCGCCGCTTCAGGAGACCGGAAGCTCTTACTGTAGAACCCAGACCGATCGAAGCAGCACACGCGTCGCTTCCCACCAGCGAGCATTTCGCAGGCATTGCCGACTCTACGCGCGCGAGTCTCCGGCCGCTTGGCGGAAGTAATCCAGTGGATCCAGTCTCTGCGCGCAATGGGCGTGATGTCGGACCACAACGCCCGCGCCTTCGGGGCGGCGGCGAGAGCCTTCCGCAGGTCTGCCGGAGCCCTGAGTTCCGGTTCCTCTCCAGCTGGCATGATCTCCAGCGTGACGACGTCGCCTACATCTGCGTCCGCGGCTTCGCGCATCCTCCTGTACACCTTGAGCCAATGGCTTCGTTGGCCGTCTGGCTCGAGCATGGCTCGAAAGGGATGCCCATTGATGCTGCCTTTGACTGTCGTCATGCCCCGCGTGGGGAGCTTCGCACTGGAGCTTTTTGGCAGGATAAGAAGGACCCAAGAGCCGCCCTTCGCCGTCGCCCCCGGCTGCAAGAGTTTTGCCTTGAAACGGATCTTCGAAGCGGTCTTGGTCAACGTGGCCGACACCCTCA
>DASRJX010000032.1:0-2183 GCA_035649235.1 Candidatus Cryosericum sp. | reverse complement strand
CCATGCGCTCCGCGACCCGCGCGAAGGCGCTGCGCCCGCCGCGGCGGCAGCATCGATGTGTCGTGGTGGCCCTGCACCGTGCGGATTCTAGCGCACCCGCGACGCCCGCCGCGGCCGCGGCGGCTCTGCCAGGCAACCGTCAGCGTGACGCAGGTGCCGGATCCCGGAGCGGAGTCAATGTCGATACTGCCGCACAGGTCCTTCAAGCGCTCGCGGATGCACGGTCAAATCGTCCCTTCCATACCGGAGATGGACCTGTGCGTCGGAACATCGGCGCAACCTTTCGGCCCACGTCGACGTAGGATGACGATAACCATCGACGACCATCGAGGAGAGACACATGATCCCATTCCGGAACGTCGGGCGGGCGCTCGGTCATCTGGCCTTCGTCGCCGCCGTGGTTCTCGGGCCGACGGCGGCCGCTCCGGCGCCTGAGGAGGCCGACCCGGCCGCGCAAGCGCCTGCGGAGGCCAACTCCGCCGCGGCGGCGCGGATCGACGACCTGGCCGCCTTCCGGACCCGGTTCTTCAAGCGCGAGAAGTCCTACTCCAAGGAGGCGCGCGCCGAAGCGGAAAGACGTCTCGCGGTGCTCGAGGGCGGGGTGCGCGACATCTCCAGCGCCGCTTTCGAGCTGGAGCTGGCGCGCATCGTCGCGCTGGCCGACAACGGGCACACGTCGTACTTTCCCGGACCGCGATCGCGGCGCTACAACCGCGCACCGATCCGCCTCGTGCCCTTCGGCCAGGACTTCTACGTGCTGCGCGCGCGCTCCGAGGAGGCCGACCTTCTAGGCGCCCGTCTCGTGGCGATCGACGGCCGGTCGATCGACGACCTGCGCGCCCTCGCCCGCTCGCTGCAGGGGGGCACGCCGGCCTGGCGCGACCGTAACGCCGGTTACTTCCTCGAGAGTCCCGAGCAGATGCACGCGCTGGCGGCCGTTCGGAGCCCCGAGGCCGCGACCTACACCTTCGCCGCCCTCGACGGGCGGACCATCGAGCGGCGGATCGCCGCCGAGGCGCCCGACCCCGGCCGCCCGCGGGCCAACGCCTCCCGCTGGATGTGGCCCGCGCCACTCGAGGGAGAGGGCCCGGACTGGCGCGCGCTCCTGCGTCCCGAGCGGGCTCCGTGGTCGCTCCAGGATCCGGACACCCCGTTCCGCTGGCGCGACGCGCCCGACCTGGACGCCGTGATCGTGGATCTGCGCCGCAACGACGACGCGCCGGACCGTCCGATCCTCCCCTTCCTCAAGGAGGCCGAGCGTGAGCGGGTCCGGCTCGGGCGGCACCGCGCGGTCCTCGACATGCGGTTCAACGGCGGCGGCGACCTGACCACGACCGCCGCGTTCATGCAGGACTGGCCGGGACGGATCGGCCCCGACGGGCGTCTTTTCGTGCTGACCAGCCCCTGGACCTTTTCGGCCGGGATCTCCAGCACCGGCTACCTGGTGCAGGCGGGGGGCGGCCGCGTGACCACGGTCGGAGAATCTCCCGGGGATCGCCTGATGTTCTTCTCCGAGGGGAAGCCGGTGGAGCTGCCGTCTGGTACGTTCATCGGCCTCGCCACGGAGCGGCACGACTACCACACCGGCTGCCGGGGCTTCACCGACTGCCACGCGAACGTCGTGAAGCGGCCGATCGCCGTCGACACGCTCGACCCTACGATTGCGGCCCCCTGGACCATCGACGCCTACGTCGCGGGACGAGATCCGGGCATGGAAGCGGTCGCCACGGCGGTCGGCACCGCACGCTCCTCGAGCCTGCGCTAGACTCGCGTCGCTCCCCGATCTCAGGTGAGAATCGAGATCAAGGCCAGCGCCGGCGACACCCGGATGCCCTCCGGTGTGAGGTAGTCTTTCCGCCCCACGGCGCTGACCTGCCAGGCGGGGACGGATGGGAACTTCGCCTTGAGGTAGCGCAACCCCCGGTCCACCTCCTGATCGCCCCACTTGGCTTCGACCATCAGGACCGGCTGGCGCCGTTCGACGACGACGAAGTCCACCTCGCGGGCGTCGGTGTCCCGGAAGTACCGCAACTCGAGATCGCGGCCCTCGCCATCGACCTGAAAATCGACCCACTTCAGCAGATGGAAGGCGACGAGGTTCTCGAAACGGGCGGGATCCTCCGGGACCAGCGACCAATCGCACTGGTAGTGCTTCTGCTCTTTGCGGACGGCGCGCACGCGCG
>DASRJX010000031.1:0-4447 GCA_035649235.1 Candidatus Cryosericum sp. | reverse complement strand
AACCCCACCGGCTCCCCGACCATCGTCTTCCGCGCCGAGTCCCTGGGGCTGGTGGCGCAGGACGACCTCGACGGGCTGTCCTTCGGCATGGAGGCGGTGTTCGCCTCCGGCGGCACCTATGCTCTGGAGTTCTCGGTGGACCGCGCCGCGGCCGGCGCTCCCGGGACCGGCGTGTTCGATGAAGCGAGCGCCGCCGGCGGCCGCGAAGCCGCGTCCGACGTGTTCGAGGCGTTCGCTCCGACTCCCCCTTCGCCGCCCGTCGTGCCTCGGAACCGCCAGGCGTGGGACGGCAACGGCTCCAGCGCCCCGAGCCTGCAGCTGCGCGAGCGGGGGCCCGATCACTCGCTCGCCGACGATCTCGACGCTCTCGAAGGCCCGCCGCGGATGGTCGATCCGAACGGCGACGGCGTGCGGGACCTGCCGATCTATTTCTCCCTGGCCCCGGGATCGCCGACGCTCGCGGCGATCGGTGCTTCTCCCGCCGATCTCCTGGTCTGCGCCGCGCCGACGACGGGCGCCTGCGGATCCGCCGGCGCACCGTCCATCTTCATCTCCCACACGGCGCTCGGGCTGGCCGCCGCCGACAACCTCGAGGACTTCAATCTGGATGCCGCGACCGGAGAGGTCGACTTCACTGTGGCTCCCGGGACCTCTTTCGCGGCCGGGGCGATTCTCAAGCGCCCCGGATTCGGGGGCTGCCCCGGTCCATCGCCGTGCCCGATCTTCACGCCGGCCGATCTCGGGCTCCTGGCCGGCGACAACATGAACGCCCTCGACTCGCTCAGGCCCGTGCAGGTCTGCGTGACCATCGCGGCGGGCGCCGATCCGCAGATCCAGGTCGCGCACGGCGTCTGCCCGGCCTGCCCTCTCTGTCCTCCCCCCTTGGTCCCTTACGACGTGATCGAGGGAGAGCTGGGAGAGCTGAGCGAGAAACCGAACGGCGTCGATCTCAGCCGGGTCTTCTGCCGTGCCGACGGGCTCTCGGCCAGCAGAGTCTCACTCGCGGGCGGCCTGGACCCGGGGAGCCGCCCGCACTTCATCCTGGTCCGCAATCAGGGCTCGAGCGACTACGGCCTCAGCTCGCGCGGCCGTCCGCGCGTCCCTTCATCCGGGGACTGTCCGTAGGTCGCCGGGAGCCTATGAGCGAGAAACCCCGATTGCTCCGTAAGTCGCTGACATGAAAGAACCTGGTGCGTCATCGTCGTCGGTTCTCAAGGCGCGTTCAAGGATTCCTCAAGCGGTATGTCCGACCTTGGCGCGCGAGAACAGGCCGGCGCAGCACATCCCCCGGCCACCGGAGGGCTTGCACATGTTGAAGCGGATGGTGTTGGCAGTGGTTCTCCTGATCGGCGGGCTGTCGGCGAGCACCGTTCTGGCCGCCATCGACGGCACACAGCGGGGTCTTCCGGCCCTGGCCATGGCACCCGCCAATCCCGACGGCTCCGTCGACGGGATCGCGACCTTCGGCGGCGTCATGCCGACCTCGTCCCAGCTCGACGCCCTGCGCGGCCTCGGATTGCGCGTGCAGGGCTTCCGGAACCTGCCCCTGGCGCTGCTGCGCGGCCCCCGGCCGGCCCTGTTCGATGCGGTCGCCGGCGGGATCGCCGCGGACGTCTATCCGAACGAGAGGCTGGAGCTCTATTCCTATGCCTCGGATCTGTCGATGCGCGTGCAGGAGGTGCACGCGACCGGGATCAACGGCGCCGGCGTGGGCGTCGCCATCGTCGACAGCGGCATCGACGCCACGCATCCCGACCTCATGCACCGGGTCACGCACAACATGAAGATTGTCGACGGCTCCGCGGCCAACCTGGCGACGGACCCGCTCGTCATTCCGGTCGATCAGGGTCCCTACAACGACAGCGACACGTCGAGCGGACATGGAACGCACGTGGCCGGCATCGTGGCGGCCGACAACACCGACGGCCAGGTCCTGGGGGTCGCGCCCGGCGCCGAGCTGATCGGTTACGGCACGGGGGACGCGGTGTTCGTCTTCGGCATTCTCTCCTCCTACGACGACCTGCTCACGCACCGGATCGACTGGAAGATCCGCGTCGTCAACAATTCCTGGGGCTCCTCGTTCCGCCTGTTCGATCCCGACGAGCCGATCAACCAGGCCACCAAGGCGGCCCACGACGCCGGCGTCGTGGTGGTGTTCGCGGCCGGCAACTCGACCACCGAGATGTCGATCAATCCGTACTCGGTCGCTCCCTGGGTGATTTCGGTCGGGGCCGGAACGCTCAACCACCAGCGCGCCTCGTTCTCCTCGGGAGGCGTGGAGTTCGACAATTCCACGTTCGGGCCGCTGCCTCCCGGCGACGACAAGCATGTCGCGTTCACGGGCGACAGGATCGGGCTCTACCATCCGTCCGTGACCGCGCCCGGCGTCGCCGTGGTCTCGACCGCGACCACGGGGCTCCTGGTCACCTCGCTGCCGGGCGGCACCGCGGCGGCGGACGGCACCAGCATGGCCTGCCCGCACGTCTCGGGCGTCGTCGCCCTCCTGCTGCAGAAGCGGCCCGCGCTCACGCCCGACGAGGTCAAGTCCGTCCTCCAGGTGACCGCGACGCTCATGCCCGACACCGCGGACTCCAATCACGTGCAGCCGTTCTGGCAGTCGGGCTACGGGTTCGTGGACGCGAAGGCGGCGGTCGATCTCGTCGGCCGGCACCGCTACAACAAGGACAAGGCCCTCGCGAAGCTCCAGCAGACCGCGGACCAGAGGGTGCTGGGTGACCGGGACTACCAGGTTCTGTCCACCGAGTACTGGACCTTCCCCGCCGCCTACGCGACCGTCGGAGGCGTTCCCGACGACCGCACGTTCTCGTTGCAGGTGACCTCCGCGACCAAGGCGATCAAGGCGATCGTGGCCTATCCGTCCCTCGGATACGTGGGCCTCAACGAGTTCGACTACCACCTGACGCTCGTCGACGCCGCGGGCGCGACCGTGGCGGAGAGCACGGCCTCGTCGAGCGCCGGCATGTCGCTCCTGTTCGCCGATCTGACGCAGGCCCCGCACGCCTACGGCACCTGGACCATCAACGTGCGCGGCGACCTCGGCGCCCAGGACCAGGACACGATCATGGGCTACCTGGTGTCGCTCGCGGTCTCGCAGCTGTCCCAGCAGACGCGGGTCCGCCCCGCCCTGCCTCGCTTCACTCCGATCGGATCGTCGGCGTATTACTTCCGTCCGGGCAGCGCGACGTTGCCGACCTCTCCCGAAGGCTGCACGACGCAGGTCGGTGCACCCGTCGCCGGGCTCGCCACGACGAAGGGGACCGGCCCCTGCCAGAGCGGCAACATGGGCTACACGGTGAACTACGGCGCGGGCATCCCGGCCGAGTTCACCTCGGCTCCGCTCGCTGCGCCTCTGACCGTCGGCGGCTCGCTCGGGCTGAAGTTCTACCTGGTCGATCCGGTCCAGCCGGTGTGGCTGGCGACGACCAACCCGCGGCTCAGCGTCGAGGTCGATGCCATCGACGCCAACGGCGATCTGATCCTGGCCGTCGCCGCGGGCGAATGGACCGTCTGCTCGACGTCGGGCGGCTCGACAGCCTGCAACAGCGGGCCGCAGCCGGTCGGCGGCGCCTACACGCTGCAGATCCCGCCGGTCACGCTGCCGGCCGGCAGCCGCATCTCGGTCTTCGTCTGGGAGACGGCCGCCGTCACCTCCGCCTCGCGCACCGTCTACGGCGGGACCGCATTGACCGCCAACTACTCGGATGCAGGAATCACCCTGACAACCGGCTCCCTGCAGTAACCCCACCACCCGCTTCTCACGCTGCCCGGGGCGTCACCCCCCGGGCAGCGCCCGCGGGCCGGCGCGCTCAACGTCGGGGTCCGGCGCCGGCCTCGAGGCGTCCCGCTTCCGGTTGACACCTTCCTCCGGCGGTAGGTACCCTTCGGCCCGCGAGCCGCAATGGATCGATCCAACGGGTATGAAGGGGTCGCAGCCGAATTCCTGGCGGGCCGGGGAAGCCCCCAATCGTCCGGCATTGGAGCCGGGATGGTGCGTGCGTGGGCTCGCCAGCTGACGCCCGGGGCGTCCGTGCTCGACCTGGGGTGCGGTTCCGGTCTTCCCATCACCGTCGTGCTGCTCGAGGCGGCGTCATGCTGGGTTCCATCGCGCGATGCGTGAACGACGTGAGAAACCCGTGGCTTGATATTCCGGAGGCCGACTACGTCGGTCACATGAGCAGTCCGGCGGTCGCTCAGCGACCGGTGCTCGGTCGGTTGCTGGGTGAAGCGCTCGAGACCGTTCGACCGGATGTGGTGCTCGTCCTCGGGTGCTCGACAGGCAACGGGTTGGCGCATGTCGACGCCGCTATCACCTCACGCGTTGTCGTCGTGGATGTCAATCCGAACTATCTGCTGCGCCTCCGCGAACGGTTTCCGAACCCGAGCTTCGACCTCGACGTCCGTGCCGGCGATGTGATGGACATGGAAC
>DASRJX010000030.1:0-2881 GCA_035649235.1 Candidatus Cryosericum sp. | reverse complement strand
ATCAGCCCCTCCGGCACCTGCATCGACTCGAGCCCCTGCCGCATCGGGTAGGCGAGGAGCGCCGCCAGCGTGACGGCGCACGCCAGTGCGGCGAGCGGCGGGCCCCAGGAGCGCGACTCGCGCCGGAAGGGGGACAGCACGAGGAGCAGGCACGCGCAGACCGACAGCAGGATCTCGGGGGAGAGGAGCCTCAGCTGATTCGGGTCGAACGCCGGCATCGGGGCGCGCGATCCCGGTTACTCGGTGGTCCCCTGCACCGCCGCCTCAGCCACGTCTTGGTGCGGCGCCACAGCTGCGGAGGCCTGGTGGGACGCCGCGGTCGCGGCGTCTTGCGGGGCCGGCGCGCCGTTCCCGCCTTCCAGCCGCTCGACGATCTCGGTCACCGGCTTGTCGAGGACGGCGAAGAAGGGCTTCGGGTAGAGGCCGATCCAGAAGCAGCAGGCGACGATCGGCGCCAGCGTCAGGATCTCGCGCAGGTCGAGGTCCTTCAGCTTCTGGTTCTCCGGTCTCTCGAGCCGGCCGAACATCGTGCGCTGATAGAGCCAGAGCATGTAGGCCGCCCCGAGCACGATGCCGAACACGGCGGCGACGACCCAGAACTTCCCCCCGATGTAGAGGTTCCCGAGCCAGGGGATGCGGAACCCGTAGCCGTCGGGGATGTCGAAGGCGCCGGCCAGGATGGCGAATTCGCCGATGAACCCGTTCAGGACCGGCAGGCCGATCGAGGACATCGTGATGATCATGAAGAGCGTCGCGTAGATCGGCATCACCTTGGAGAGGCCGCCGAACTCCGCGATCAGGCGCGTGTGCCGGCGCTCGTAGATGAGCCCGACGATCAGGAAGAGCGCCCCCGTGGACAGCCCGTGGTTGATCATCTGCAGGACGCCGCCGGCGATCCCCTTGTAGTTGAGGGCGAAGATCCCGAGCATGCAGAATCCGAGGTGGCTCACCGACGAATAGGCCACCAGCTTCTTCCAGTCCTTCTGCACCATCGCCACCATGGCGCCGTAGAGGATGCCGACGACGCTGAGCGCCAGCATCCAGGGCAGGTAGTGCTTGGTGGCGTTCGGCAGCAGCGGCAGGCTGAAGCGCACGAAGCCGTAGGTCCCCATCTTCAGCAGGACGCCGGCGAGGATCACGGAGCCGGCCGTCGGCGCCTCGACGTGCGCGTCGGGCAGCCAGGTGTGGAACGGGAACATCGGCACCTTGATGGCGAAGCCGACGAAGAAGGCCAGGAAGATCCACTTCTGGAGCTCCAGCCACGCGGGATCGTTGAGCGGCCCGAGCACCCGGATGAGCTCGGTGATCTCGAACGTCCCCGCCGCGGCGCCGCCGGCCTTCGGGTAGTAGAAGTACAGGGCCAGGATGCCGAGCAGCATCAGCACCGATCCGAGCAGCGTGTAGAGGAAGAACTTGATGGCGGCGTAGAGCCTGCGCGGGCCGCCCCAGATCCCGATCAGGAAGTACATCGGGACCAGCATCGCCTCCCAGAACACGTAGAACAGGAAGAAGTCGAGCGACACGAACACGCCCAGCATCCCGGTCTGGAGGACCAGCATGTAGACGTAGTACTCCTTGACCCGGTCCTGGATCGCGGTCCAGGACGACAGGATGGAGATCAGACCCAGGAAGGTCGTCAGGAGCAGGAGCAGCAGCGAGATGCCATCGATGCCCAGGAGGTACTGCACGCCGATGGACGGGATCCAGGAGGCGCGCTCGACGAACTGGAAGCCGCCCCGGGCGGCGTCGAAATTGAAGAACAGCGGCAGGGACAGAACGAAGTCGATGCCGGCGATCCAGGTGGCGCCGAGCATGATCGTCCGCTTCTTCTCCTTGTTCACCAGCAGGAGGAGGAGCGCCCCGAACAGGGGCACGAAGGTCACGATCGTCAGGATGTGCGACATGAACCAGGCCATCGTCTCGGTCTCCCTCTACCGCCCCATCGCGAGCAGGTACACGCTCAAGAGAATGAAGATCCCCAGGACCATCGCCGTGGCGTAGGACCTCACGAAGCCGCTCTGCACCACGCGGAGCGCTCCGGAGAAGCCGCGCACCACGGCCCCCGTCAGGTTGACCAGCCCGTCCACGACCCACTGATCGAACCCGCGCGAGGTGTAGGAGGAGCCCAGCGTCAGGTACGCGGCGCCGTTGACCGCGCCGTCCACGACCCAGCGATCGAGCCAGGCGGCGGTCCTGCACAGGGCGTCGTACGGCGCCAGGATCACCTTGCCGTAGAGCTCGTCCACGAAGTACTTGTTGTAGACCAGAAGGTAGAGGCCCCGCGCCCTACCCGCGATCGCCTCCGGCAGATCCGGCCGCTTCACGTACAGGAGCCAGCCGAGGAGCATGCCGGCGAGGGCCACGCCCACAGACAGCGCCATGAGCCCGATCTCGAGCGGGCCGCCGTGCGCCGCCGTTGCGGCGTGTCCTGCGGCCTCGTGCGCCGCGGCTCCGCCCCCCTCGGGCAGCACCGGGGCCAGGAAGTGCTCGAAGGCGTTCGGCAGCCCGAGCGAGATGACGGCGGGGATGCCGACCCAGCCCCCGACGATCGACAGCACCGCGAGCACCCGCAGCGGCACGGTCATCGCCTTGGGGGACTCGTGCAGGTGGTGCCGCGCCTCCTCGGAGAAGCGCTCGCTTCCCAGGAACGTCAGGATGTAGAGCCGGGTCATGTAGAAGGCGGTCATGAAGGCCGCGGCCGCGCCTACGGCCCAGAAGGCCGGGTGCCGGAGGAAGGCTTTCCACAGGATCTCGTCCTTGGAGAAGAAGCCGGCGAGGGGCGGGATGCCGGCGATCGCCAGCGTCGCCACAAAGAACGTCCCGTGCGTCCACGGCAGGCGCGACTTCAATCCCCCCATCTTCGTGATGTCCTGCTCCCCCG
>DASRJX010000029.1:0-6562 GCA_035649235.1 Candidatus Cryosericum sp. | reverse complement strand
GTTGATGGGTCGATGTCCGCGAAGACGGGCCGCGCGCCCAGGTAGAGGATCGCCTCGCCCGTCGCCGCGAAGGTGTAGGGCGACGTGACCACCTCGTCGCCAGGCTTCACCCCGAGCACCTTGAGCGCCAGGTGCAGCGCGGCGGTGCAGGAGTTCACCGCCACCGCATGCGGCGCCTTGACGAGCGCCGCGACCCGCCCCTCGAAGCGCTGGACTTTGGGACCTGTCGTCAGCCAGCCGGATCGGATGGAGTCGGCCACCTGCTCGATCTCGCTTCGGTCCGTCCACGGCAGGTTGAAGGGGACGTAGGATCCACGGGAGACGCGCCCGTTCGTGGCGGCCGCGCGCCTCATGCCCCCGCTCCCTCCGGGACCGGCCGCACGGCGGCGCCCGCCGGCAACCGGGCCTTGGTCGCGAGGGGGCGGGTGAGGCCGTCCGCGGCCAGCGACAGGCCGAGGATCAGCCAGAAGGACTTCTGGATGATGTGGTCGCCGGTGAGTCCCTGCCCCAGCAGGATCCAGAGCATCATCTCGACCGCGATGGCGTCGTGCGCCAGGCTCTCGTCGCCATGGTCGCGCGCCCGGTGCGTGGCCCGACGGGTGTTCAGGACGGCGAAGATCATCATCACGAGGAAGAATCCGAGGCCGACCAGGCCTGTCTCAGTGGCGACGTTGATGTACATGTTGTGGGAGGCCAGGCCGCGGCCGAGGATCTCGCCGCGGGCGTACAGCTGGCTCGCCTGCGGGAAGTTCCCGGGGCCGACGCCGAGGATCGGATGATCGTCGATCATCTTCCGGCCGAGCTCCCAGATCTTGAGGCGCAGGCCGAAGGTATCCTCGCGGCGCTCGATCGTCGGCACGATGCTCTCGGTCCTCTGCCAGAACGCGGCCGGCAGCAGGAAAAGGAGCACTGCGATGGTCGCCGCCGACCCCAGCAGGATGAGCATGCCGTGCTCCCGCGCCAACCGGTACCAGACGACCAGAAGTGTCAGGGCCATGACCACGATCGCCGTGCGGGACAGCGTCAGCGCCAGGCCCAGGAACAGGATCGGCAGCGAGACCGCGAGCCCGATCTGGGGGAGGCGGGACTTCAGGGTCGGAAGGACCAGGAGGGAGCACACCAAGGCCAGGTTGATGTACGTCGCCAGGAGGTTGCGGTTCCCCGTCAGGCCGATGGCGACCCGGGAGACGCCCGCGTAGTACATGACGATGGCGATGACGGTCGAGACGACCGTCCAGACGACGAAGCCGATCAGGACGCCCCGGAGATGCTTCGGCGTCCTGATCACGGAGTGGAGCATGATCGCCGAGAGGCCGAGCTGCAGGTAGCTCGTGAACTGCACCAGTCCGGTGCCGGCGTCGAAGGCGCCGGGGACGCAGACTCCCATCCAGGCGAGGAAGATCAGCATGACGAGCAGCATGGCGCTCCGCTGGAGACCCAGGCGCCTCTGGATGAGGATGCTGGCCAGCCACCCCGCCAGGGTGATGGCCCCGAGCGCCTTCATCACGGTGATGTCCCCGATCTTGGCCAGGGAGTTCTCGAAGAACATGACGAACATGAAGACGTGGACGGCCACGTAGGGACGGAGCGCCATAACCCCGACGCCGACGGCACCGAGCGTCAGGAGCAGGATCTGCTCGGGACCGTAGCGCAGCCAGATCAGGGCCGCGGCCAGGGCCGACAGATAGCCCAGCGTGAAGACCATGAGGAACGTCGTCCCCGGCCGGTGGAGGAGGAGGCTCAAGCGCCCTACCGTCCCACCGCGGCACACTGCTCACGGGCCTGGTCGTCCGCCGTTTTGAGGTTCAGGAGCTTGTCGCAGTCCCGCACGGCAGCGTTGCGGTCTCCGCGCCTCAGGTGGAAGGCCAGCAGCGCCGACCAGGCCGAGACGTCGGTGGGGTTTTGATAAGCGGCCGCCGTGAACTGCCGCTCCGCCTCGCGCAGCAGGCCGTCCTCCTCGAGCGCCGTCCCCAGGGCGTGGAAGTACGTCGGCGCGCCGTTCCCGAGAGTGCGCGCCTTCCGGAAGCTCTCGATGCCGGCCTCGCGCTCACCCACCTGCATCTGGGCCTGCCCGAGGTAGAAGTAGGTCGGGGCCTCGTCCGGCAGCCGCTCCGCAGCCTTCAGGTAGTGCGGGATCGCCTCGCGAAAGCGACCGAGACTGGAGAGCGCCAGGGCCAGCTGCATGCGCGCGTCGTAGAGATCGGGCGATGCGCGTGCGGCCCTCTCGAGGAAAGGAACCGCCAGCGCCGACTCGCCGTGACGCACCAGGAGCCGTCCGGCGTCCATCTCCATGGCGGCCCTGGCGACCTGCGACTCGCCGAGGAGCGCCTCGTTGAATCCCTCCACGGCGGCGCGCACGACGACCGGGGGCAGGTTGCTCCGCGTCAGGTAGGTGTGCCCATCGAGGCGGGGGTAGCTGGTGACGGCCCGGCGGCAGGCCCGTGCGGCCTCCTCCTCCGCCCCGTAGTCGAGGAGCTGCTCCGCGAGGAGGTCCTCGTAGAGGTAGTTCCCCGGCTCGAGGGAGGCGGCCTTCTCGAGCGCCGCGATCCCCCACCAGTCCTCCTTGGCGAGGTTCTCCAGGGGCTCCTCCGACACCGCCGACAGGTCGAGCGGCGTGTCGAGCCGGTCCAGCCGCGCCTGGCGGAGAAAGAGGTCGCCGGCCATCGACCAGTAGGTGGCGCGGTAGGGTATCCGCCGGATGGCGCGGGCGATGAGGCGCCGGAGCTCGGGGGTCGACGCCTCCTCGTCCAGCGCCAGGTCGCGTTTGACGCCCGCCTCGCGCAGGTCGAGGCCGAAGAGCAGGACCTCCATCAAGTCGGTCTCGAGAACGCCCCGCGGACCGCCGAGGCGCAGGGCGGTCTGATAAGCCTTCCAGGAGGCCTGGAGATCGTTGCGGTAGAACGCGCGCTCCCCGCGCAGCCTCGCGAAGCCCGCGAGACACGCCCGGCCGAAGTAGACGGACTCCGCCAGGACGAGCGCGGCCAGAGCGGCGAGGACGAGACTTTTCCGGTTCACTCGGGGGTTTCCGTCCGGTTCCTGAGACTCCTAGACTATACGACCCTGTTCCTGAGGGCGCAATGTCGGCGCCACGGCGTCGGTCGCGCCTTCGGTGTCGGCCGCGGAGGTCTCGTCCCGCGCCACCAGCCGGGCCGTCGCGACGAGCAGGCCCGCGAGGAGCGCGAACAGGAACCCGTTGGACCCGATCTGAAGATTGAAGTCGACAATGGAGTGGAACGCCAGGCTCAGCACCGCCACGGCGAGGCCCAGGCGGAACAGATCGAGGGGATGGGCCCTGGCCCGAAGCGCGGGCCAGAGGTATCGCCGGGCGTAGACGAGCGCCCCCCAGACGATGAGCAGGGCGCCGACGAGGCCCGTCTCCCAGGCCAGCTGCAGGTAGTCGTTGTGGGCCCTGTCCCAGCGGGAGGCGCCCCCGAGAGGCACGTAGCGGGCGAAGCTGTCCTCGAACGTGCCGATCCCGAACCCCGTCCACCCCGCGAGCGGCAGGCGGCGCGCCGCGGCCTCCCAGACCAGCCAGCGGGAGTGCAGCGAGGCCTCTTGCTCGACCGCCTGCATCGCCGTCCCGTGGTGCTTGAGAAGGTCGGCGCCGACCCAGACGGTGAAAAGAAGCGTGAGCGCCGGAAGGACGATGGCGCTCGTCCAGACCAGGAAGCGCGACGGGATCCGCCGCCGGACCAGGAGGAACAGGACCAGGGCGCTCAGGAGCGCCGACAGGATGCCGCCCCGGGACCGTGAGAGGAACAGGGACACGACCAGGATCACCGAGGCGAAGAAGGCCAGGGCGGACTGGGCCCAACGGCTCGCGAAGGATTCCTCCCCGGACGCTGCGGTGAGCTCACCGGCCCCCTCCGCGTCCTCCGGGTCCTCCATATCCTCTCCCGGCACCATGCGCCGGCGCGCGTCGAGGAGGAAGAACGCCATGCTCAGGGCCACCGGGATGACCATCTCGACGTAACCCGCGAAGTGGTTGTGGTTCACGAACGGTCCGAAAGCCGTGTCGCGAGGCACGCGCCGGGTCCAGTAGATCCGTCCGTTCCACGTCAGGTACTGCACGATGCCGAGCAGGGCGACCAGGAAGCCGACGATCGTGATCGAGCCAAGCAGGAAGAGGATCCGCTCCCGCCGGTCCGCCCAGGCGGCGATCAGGAAGAACAGCCCGAAGAAGACCGCCAGGAGCTCGAGGCGGGCGGCGGTGGCCTCCGGATTGACGCTGATCGGGCGGCGCGCCGGCATAGGCTCGAGGCCGATCTGCTCCACCATGGAATCGAAGTGCCTCGCGGCGAGGGCACCCTCGTTGAGACTACCGGGTGCGGCGCTCGCATAGGCCCGCGCGGAGCCCGGCGAAGCGGCCTGAAGCCAGGGCCCCGGGATCGGAACCATCTGGAGCGTGCAGAGCAAGAGGAAGAGGACGAGCGGCAGCACGAGGCCAGTTCCCGGCAGCAGGGGTGCGCGCCCGGACTCCCGTCCCAGGGCGCGGCCGCCCACCGCGAACAGAATCAGGGTGACGATCCCCCACTTCATGATCGCGACGGACCAGGCCTCCACCGTGCCGAACGCGAGGGGCGTGAAGGCGACGAGGGCCACAAGCCCCCAGCGCACGATCCCGTCGCAGGCCGCCGCCAATCGCTCCATCGGGCTCTCCTCTAGGCGTATCGCCGCAGCCGACCGCGGAGGGCCGCCGCAACGCCGCGGACATCCTGGGCGGCGTCGCTTCGGCAGACGAGCACGACGTCCTCGGAGCGCACCGCCACGATCCCCTCGACGCCCACGAAGGCGGTGAGGCCTCCCGGGTTGAACCCGACGCACCGCCGGGATCCGAGCAGCACCCGATCGCCCGCGGCCGACCGGCGTACGGGCCGCCGCTCGAGGATCGCCGCCAGCGTCCCCCAGGTCCCGAGGTCCGACCAGCGGAAGCCGGCGCGGGTCACCAGGACCTTCTTCGAGCGCTCGAGGACGGCCCTGTCGATCGGCGTCGCGGGCATGCGCCGCATGAGGCGCTCCGGGACGAGAGTGGACGCCGTCCCGCGCCGCGCCCACGCCGCGGCGACACGCTCCACGGCCGGCTCCCAGCGCGCCAGCTCCTCCAGGATGGACGAGGCGCGCCAGACGAAGATGCCGGAGTTCCAGAGGAATCGGCGCGACCGGAACAGGCGCCGCGCGACAGCGGGCGCGGGCTTCTCGATGAACCGCGTCACGCGCCGCACTCCCGGGAGAGGGCCTCTCCCGCCCGCCTCGATCCAGCCGAGCCCCGGGTCGGCGGATCGGGCCGGCACGCCGATGATCCCCAGCGCGTCGCTGCGCCGCACCGCCCGGAGGGCGCGGCGGATGGTCCTCCTGAAGGCGGCCTCTGGCTCGATCCAGTGATCGGCCGGCAGGACGACCATGGTCGCGTCACCCCGGCGCGCCCGGATCCAGTGCGCCGCCAGGGCCACCGACGCGGCCGTGTTCCTCCCCTCGCCCTCCCGGAGGATCCGCCCCGCGGCGAGCCCGGGCGCCTGTTGCCGCACCCAGGGGGCGTGCTCCTGTCCGCAGACCACGATCACGCGCGAAGCCCCCGCGAGTGCCTCGGCCCTCTCCCAGGTGAGCGCGAACAGACTCCGCCCGTCGACGAGCGGCAGGAACGGTTTCGGGCGCCCTCGCCGGGCCAGGGGCCAGAGCCGCGTGCCGGCCCCGCCCGCGAGGATCACCACGTACGGGAGGTCGTCGCGACGCTCAGTCAAAGAAGCGGTACCGGAGGATGCAGCCGATGGCCGTGATGCCGTCCCTCCACGTGATCTTCTTCCCTGCATCGTAGCCCCGTCCGTGGTAGGAGATCGCGACCTCGTACACCCGGCACTTCAGCCGGGCGACCTTCGCCGTCACCTCGGGCTCGAAGCCGAAGCGGTTCGAACGCAGTTTCATCCGCGACAGGCAACTCCTGGTGAAGACCTTGTAGCCCGTCTCCATGTCCGTCAGGTTCAGGTTCGTGAACATGTTCGAGAGCGTCGTCAGAACCCGGTTCCCGAGGTAATGCCAGAAGAACAGGACGCGGTGCGTCTCTCCACCGAAGCGCGTGCCGTAAACGACGTCGGCCTGGCCGTCGAGGATCGGCTGGAGTAGCCGCGGGTAGTCGTTCGGGTCGTATTCCAGATCGGCATCCTGGATGATGACGATGTCTCCCGTGGCCTTCTCAAATCCAGCCCTCAAGGCGGCCCCTTTTCCGGCGTTCGCCGGCTGAAGAACGACGATGACGTCGGGGTCCTTCAGGCCGGCCAGGTACTCGCGCGTCCCGTCGCTCGACGCGTCGTCCACGACGATGATCTCCTTGTCGAACGGAGCGGCGCGGACCTTGGCCAGCACGTCCGCGATGGTCCGCATCTCGTTGTAAGCGGGGATGACGACCGATAGCCTCATGTCTGCAGCGCGGCGAGGGTGCGGCGCAGGCCCGCCTCGAAATCGATCGCGGGGCGATAGCCGAGAGCGTCCCGGGCCGCCGTGATGTCGGCCAGCGAGTCCCGCACGTCCCCGGCGCGCGCCGGCTCGTGTACCGGCCGGATCGGGCGGC
>DASRJX010000028.1:0-36073 GCA_035649235.1 Candidatus Cryosericum sp. | reverse complement strand
GACCGTGACGGAGACCGAGATCAACCTGCCCTTCATCACGGCGGATGCGACGGGCCCGAAGCACCTGACGATGAAACTCTCGCGCGCCCAGTTCGAGAGGCTGGCCGGCGATCTCTTCGAGCGCTCGCTCCCGCCCGTGGAGCAAGCCCTCAAGGACGCCGGGCTCAAGCCCCAGGACATCGACGAGGTCGTCCTGGTGGGGGGCAGCACCCGGATCCCGAAGATCCAGGAACTGGTGCGCCAGCTGTTCGGGAAGGAGCCGCACAAGGGCGTCAACCCGGACGAGGTCGTGGCCGTAGGCGCGGCGGTCCAGGCGGGTGTCCTCGCCGGCGAGGTGAAAGACCTCCTGCTGCTCGACGTCACGCCGCTGTCGCTCGGCATCGAGACGCTGGGAGCGGTCATGACCCGGCTCATCGACCGGAACACTACGATCCCCACCAAGAAGAGCGAGATCTTCTCCACGGCGGGCGACAGTCAGACGAGCGTCGAGGTGCACGTCCTGCAGGGCGAGCGCGACATGGCGAGCGACAATCGGACGCTGGGCAAGTTCCACCTGGTCGGCATCCCGCCCGCGCCGCGAGGCATACCGAAGATCGAGGTGGCGTTCGACCTCGACGCCAACGGGATCCTGAACGTCTCCGCCAAGGACCTCGCGACCCAGAAGGAGCAGCGCATCACCATCAGCGGCACGGGGACCCTCACCAAGGACGACATCGACCGAATGGTCAAGGAGGCCGAGGCCCACTCGAAGGAGGACAAGGAGAGGCGGGAGCAGATCGAAGTCCGCAACGCGGCGGAGACGCGCGCCTACCAGATCGAGAAGCTCCTGGAGGAGAACCGGGACAAGGTCGCCCCGGAGGACGAGCGCGCAGCCCGCGCCGCCATCGAGGAGGTGCGTAAGGTGATGGCTGACGGCACGAAGGAGCAGATCCAGAAGGCGCTCGGCGACCTCGAGCGAGCCTCGCACAAGCTGGCGGAGCACCTCTATCAGAAGGCCGGACCGGGCGGCGGACCGGAGGGCTCTCCCGGACCCTCGGCGGAAGGAGGCCCCGGGGAGCGGGGAGCCGGCGGGTCGGCCGGCAAGGCCCCGGAAGGGGACGTCATCGACGCCGAGTACGTCGACGTCGACGAGTCGAAGCGATGAGCAGCCGCCCCAGCCGCGGAACCAAGGGCGAGAGTCCGGTCGCCGCGTGGGATCCACTGCGCGAGCTGACCGGGCTCAAGGAACGGCTCAACCGTCTGTTCGAAACCGCCCTGCGGCGCGGAGGCGGTTCGGACGCAGGAGAGTTCAGCGGCTGGGCCCCTGCCGTCGACCTCCGGGAGGAGCGCGAGGCCTTCGTCCTGATGGCGGAGGTCCCTGGCGTGCCGAAGGGAGGCATCCAGCTCCGGCTGGAGGGCCGCACGCTGACGCTCGAGGGGGAGAGGCCGATGGCCCGCGAGTCGCGGCAGGCGGAACACTTGAGGGTCGAGCGCACCTACGGGCCGTTCTCCCGGTCCGTGCAGCTGCCGGGAGGCGTCGACGAGAGGAGAGTCGTCGCCCGCGTCAGCCAGGGGGTGCTCGAGGTCCGGCTCCCCAAGATGGCCCGCGGACGAGGAAATCCGGTGCGCATCCGCGTCGGCTGAGAGGTCCAGCCGGTCATGAGCCACTATGACGTCCTCGGACTGACTCGCAAGGCGAAGCTGGCGGACATCAAGCGGGCCTTCCGCCGCCTGGCGCGCAAATACCACCCCGACCTCAATCCCGGCGACCGGCGGGCCGTGGATCTCTTCAAGCAGGTCAACGAAGCCTACGCAGCCCTCAGCGAGCCAGCGAAGCGCAAGGCCTACGACCGCGACCTCGACGCGCGGGGCGGCGAGTCCGCCTCCCGCCGCGCGCCGTCCGGGGCCGAGGCCGGCCCGCGACGGACGGCCTCGGATCTCGAGTCCGCCTTCGAGTCCGGCGGCCCGGGCTATTTTTCGTCGCTGATCTCCGAGATCCTTCGGGACGGGGGCACTGAGGACGCCCGGCGATCCGAGCCGCGGCGGGGGGAGGACGTCACCCGCACGCTGGGCATCGAGTTCTTCCAGTCGCTCGAGGGCCTCACCACCCAGATGGAGATCGACGCCGAGTCGGGCTGCGGCCGCTGCGCCGGGAGCGGACGGGTGCCCTCCTCCGCGCGCCGCCCCTGCCCGGACTGCGCGGGCACCGGACAGATCAGCCGTCTGCCGGGCCCCTTGCGGCTGTGCTTCACCTGCCGCCGGTGCGGCGGGGAGGGCACGCTCGGGTGGGACGGCTGCGGCACCTGCGCCGGCGCCGGGATCCTGACGCGCCGGGAGACGATCTCCGTCCACATTCCCGCCGGCGTGGACAACGGCTCCCGGGTGCGCGTCCCGGGTCGCGGCCGCGCCGGACGGAACGGCGGCCCTCCGGGCGATCTCTACATCGTCACGCAGGTGGAGCCGCATCCTTTTTTCCGTCGGATTGGTGATAATATCCATTGCACCGTCCCGATCACGGTGTCCGAGGCCGCCCTGGGCACGCGTATCGAGGTTCCGACGATCGACGGGAAGACGCGCATCCGGATCCCGCCGGGGACGGAGACCGGGCAGAAATTCCGACTGCGTGGCAAAGGCGCGCCGTCCCTGCGCGGGACCGGGCGCGGCGATCACTACGTCGAAGCCAGGGTCACCACGCCTCGCCTCGAGAACCAGCGGGCGCGGCAGTTGCTCCAGGAGCTCGATGCGGTCGAGGGAGGCGAGTCCCTGCGCCGCGGACTGTTCGGCTGAGGCGGGACCCGACGACGGAGCGGCGAATGAAGGACCGCAAGGACCGGGCGTATTACATGATCAGCGTCGTGGCGCGCCAGCTCGAGGTCCATCCACAGACGCTGCGACTTTACGAGCGCGAGGGACTGCTCCGCCCCTCGCGCACCGAGGGCAACACGCGCCTCTACTCCGACAAGGACCTCGAGACCCTGTCGTTCATCCTCAGCCTGACGCGCGACCTGGGGGTCAACCTGGCGGGCGTCGAGATCATTCTCAACATGCGCCGCAAGATGGAGGCGATGCAGATGGAGATGGATCGCTTCATGACGTTGCTCCGTGAGGAGATCACGAGGAACCGAAGCGGCGCGGCCCAGAACCCGTCGCAGGCGCTGGTCCGCGTGGGGTCCGGCCGCACCATGAAGATCCGGAAGGGGTGAGCGGTGGACGAGGCGAAGTCCGTCTCCAGGAGACCCTCCTCATCGTCCGAGACCCTGAAGAAGTACCTGCAGGAGATCTCGCGGCTGCCACGCATCACGCCCGAGGAGGAGAAGACGCTCGGGGACAAGATCCAGAAGGGCGACAAGGCCGCTCTCCGGAAGCTGGTGGAGGCGAATCTCCGCTTCGTCGTGAGCTTCGCCAAGCGCTACCGCAACTGCGGCCTGTCCTTCCTGGATCTCATCAACGAAGGCAACATCGGCCTGATCGAGGCCGCCAAGCGGTTCAACCCGAAGAAGAACGTCAAGTTCATCACCTACGCGGTCTGGTGGGTCCGGCAGGCGATCATCCACGCGCTGTCGGACCAGAGCGGCGCCTTCCGGCTGCCGCAGAAGCAGGCCAACCTTCTCTACCGCATCGGCAAGACGATCTCGCAGCTGACGCTCGACCTCGAGCGCGCCCCGACGGCGGAGGAGATCGCGCGCAAGCTGGAGATCCCGACCGACGAGGTCGTGAGCCTCCTGCAGGTGGCCGACGAAAACGTCTCCCTCTCGACGGTGATCGACGAGGAGCACGAATTCCACCTCTCCGACAAGCTCGAGCAGGACCTGATCCCCTCGGCCGATGCGCAGCTCATGCGCTCCTCCCTCAAGGACCACCTGTACGCCTGCCTGGGAGAGCTCGATCCCAAAGAACAGAAGGTGCTCCGGCTCCGGTTCGGTCTCGACGAGGGGGACCCCAAGACGCTCAAGGAGATCGGTGAGATGATGGGTCTCTCCCGGGAGCGCATCCGGCAGATCGAGGCCCAGGCCCTGGAGAAGCTGCACCGCTCGCAGAAATGCCAGCAGCTGCAAGGGTACCTGAACTGAGCGGGGGATGGACGCATGACCCAGGAGCTGCCGGCCCTTTGCGAGCTGTGCGGGGGGACCGGCTTCGTCATCGTCGAGCGCGACAACGCCACGCGGGCCCGCTCCTGCCGCTGTCGTGAGCGAGGGTCTCGCCCCTCCGGCGCCTCCCTGCTCCTGGACGCGGCGCGGGTCCCGTCCCGCTACGTCGAGTGCGAGTTCGACAACTTCGACGAGCTCCCCGAGGATGCCCTCTCCCTGGCGCAGGCGAAGGCGAGCGCGCGGCGCTACGCGGAGGAGTATCCGCTCGGGGACATCGGCCTCCTGCTCATGGGGCCGCCAGGTGTCGGCAAGACGCACCTGGCCGTGGCGATCCTCCGCTACCTCGTGATCGAGAAGGGTGTCCCGTGCCTGTTCTTCGACGTGCAGGATCTCCTCCGGCAGCTCCAGGCGACCTTCGATCGACAGTCGGGCATGACCCAGCTGGATCTCATGCAGCCGGTCCTGCAGACCGAGCTGGTCGTCCTGGACGATTTGGGGGGCCGTCTGTGCACACCCTGGGTGGAGGAGACCCTCGCCCACATCGTCACCACGCGCTACAACGAGCGGCGGGCGACGATCGTGACGACCAACTACCTGGACGATCCCGAGGAGATCAAGAGTCCCACCTTGATCGATCGGATCGGGCGCCGGGTCCGCTCCCGGCTGCACGAGATGTGCCGCCTGGTCCCCTTGAAGGCCGGCGACTACCGGTACAAGGTCAAGCTGGCGGAGCATCAGCGGTTCGCCGCCCGGCCCGGCCCCAGGAAGGAGACTAGGTGACCTACGACGCCCTCATCGTCGCCGGCGCCAGAACGCCGATGGCGGAGGTCAACACCTTCTTCCGTGACCTGCCCGAGACCGAGCTGGGGGCGATCGCCGCTCGCGCGGCGCTGCAACGATCGGGCATTCCGCCGGACCGGGTCGATCACGTCGTCTTCGGCAACGCGATGCAGAGCAGCGCCAACGCCTTGTACGGTGCGCGTCATGTGGGGCTCAAGGCGGGGCTCCCCGAGACCGTCCCGGCCCTGACCGTCAATCGGCTGTGCGGCTCGGGGCTCCAGGCGATCGCCACGGCCGCGGGGCTCCTCGCCCTGCAGGAGGCGGACGTCGTCCTGGCGGGCGGCATGGAGAACATGACGCAGGCGCCGCACGTGGTGCGCGGCCTGCGCTCGGCGGTCCGGATGGGCTCCATCGTCCTCGAGGACGCGCTCGTGGCCGGGCTCATGGACACCCAGTGCGGCTTCTCGATGAGCCAGACGGCGGAGAACCTGGCGGTGGAGGCGGGGATCACCCGCGAGGCGGCCGATCGGTTCGCGCTCCTCAGCCAACAGCGCGCCGAGGCGGCGTTCCGCGCCGGGCGCTTCGGGGACGAGATCGTGCCGGTGACTGTACGGGACCGCGGCCGCGAGGTGGTGGTCGTGGAGGACAACCACAGGAGGCCCGACACCACCCTGGAAGGGCTCGCGAAGCTCCCGGCGGCTTTCGGCGGACGGGGCCACGTGACCGCCGGGAATGCCTCCGGCATCGTGGACGGCGCGGCGGCCGTCGTCGTCGCCTCGCCGCGCGCGGCGCGGGAGTTCAAGGCCGCGCCGCTCGGCCGCCTGGTCGGCGCGGCGGTCGTCGGCGTGCCGCCCCGCATCATGGGGATCGGTCCGGTGCCGAGCATCCGCGAGGCGCTCCGGCGGTCCGGACTGTCGCTGGGGGACATCGATCTGTTCGAGATCAACGAAGCGTTCGCCGCGCAGTACCTCGCGTGCGAGAAGGAGCTGGGGCTCGATCGCGAGAGGGTGAACGTCAACGGCGGGGCGGTCGCCCTCGGGCATCCGCTCGGCGCCACAGGCACCCGGCTGGTCCTGACGCTGCTGCTGGAGCTGCGTCGCAGGGGGGGACGCTTCGGCGTGGCCAGCGCCTGCATCGGCGGAGGCCAGGGGATCGCCCTGGTCGTCGAGGCGGCGCGGGAAGCCGCCTGAGCGTCCCGGCGGGAAAGGAGAGGGGATGGAGATCCGCAAGGTGGCGGTCGCGGGCTGTGGCCTGATGGGATCGGGGATCGCGCAGGTGTCGGCGCAGGCGGGGCTGCCCACCGTGGTGCTCGAAGCCTCGCCGCAGCTCCTCGAGTCGGGCCTGAAGCGCATCGAGCAGTTTCTGGCGGCGGGTGTCGCCAAGGGGAAGGTCCGCCCGGAGGACAAGAGCGCGACCCTGGCGCGCCTTGCGGGCACCACCGATCCGGCGGCCACCCGGGACTGCGACCTGGCCATCGAGGCGGTGACGGAGGATCTGAAGATCAAGCGCGAATTGTTCGGCGCGCTGGAGGCCCATCTGAAGCCGGAGGCGATCCTGGCCAGCAACACCTCCTCGTTGTCGATCACGGAGATGGCGGCGGCGACCCGGCGCCCGGGGCGGTTCGTCGGCTTGCACTTCTTCAACCCCGTGCCGCTCATGAAGCTGGTGGAGGTGGTCCACACGCTCCGGACCGAGCCCGGCGTCGTCGACGCGGTCACGGCGTTCGCCAGAACGCTCGGCAAGACGCCGATCCACACCTCCGACCGGACCGGGTTCATCGTCAACCGCCTCCTGGTGCCTTACCTTCTCGATGCCATCCGCGCGGTGGAGGAGGGAGTCGGGACGATCGTCGACATCGACCAGGGCATGAAGCTGGGGTGCGGCCACCCCATGGGGCCCCTGACGCTCAACGACCTGGTTGGGATCGACACGACCTACTACATCGCCAACATCATGTTCGAGGAGTTCCGCGAGAAGCGCTTCGCGCCGCCGTCCCTGATGAAGCGGATGGTGATGGCGGGATTCCTGGGGCGCAAGAGCGGCCGCGGATTCTACGACTACGGCGTGGAGCCGCCACGCCCCAACGATTTCCTCGTCGGCCGATGAGAGCGCGGGAACCGGAGGGCCGGGCATGACCGCCGCAACGGACAGGATCCTCTACGAGGTGCGCGACGGGATCGGTCGCCTGACCGTCAACCGCCCCGACAAGCTGAACGCCCTCGACCGCCTCACGGTGGAGGCCATCGACGGGGCGGTGGCGGCGGCGCGCGACGACGCGTCGGTCGGGGTGCTCCTGGTGACGGGCGCCGGCGAGAAAGCGTTCGTGGCTGGTGCTGACATCAACGAGCTGGCCACCCAGACTCCGGTCACGGGCGAGGCCTACGCGCGCGCGGGGCAGGCGGTCTTCGACCGCCTCGAGGCCCTCGGCAAGCCGAGCATCGCCGTCATCAAGGGCTACGCGCTCGGGGGCGGGCTCGAGCTGGCCCTTGCGTGCACCCTGCGCGTGGCCGCCGAGACGGCCCGGATGGGCCAGCCGGAGACCAGCCTCGCCATCATCCCGGGCTACGGTGGAACGCAGCGACTGGCGCGGCTCGTGGGGCGGGGCAAGGCTCTGGAGATGATCCTCACCGGGGAGCCGATCGACGCCCGCGAGGCGCACCGGATCGGCCTGGTCAACCGCATAGCGCCCCTGGCCGAGGTCGATCAGGGGGCGGAGGGCTTGGCGAAGGTGCTGCTGTCGCGGGGGCCGGTGGCCCTGCGCTACGCCATGCGCGCCGTGCACGAAGGCCTGCAGATGACGCTCGCGGAGGGGCTGTCGATGGAGGCGGCCCTGTTCGGCCTCACCTGCGCGACCGAGGACATGAGAGAGGGGACGCGGGCCTTCATCGAGAAGCGCAAGCCCTCGTTCCGGGGGCGCTAGCCGTGCAACGATCGCCCGGATCCGTCCACACCCGGCCGATGCGCCTGGTGACCGCGCTGCGGGGCCTGATCCTGCTGGTGCTCGCGGGCGTGGTGGTCTGGACCGGGCTGACCTGGGGGAACCGCGGCAAGCCGCAGGCCGCGATCACCATGACCACCCCCGGCGCGCCGGTCCCCGGTCCGGAGCCGGTCGTCGATCAGTCCGACCGGTTCCAGGCCAACGGCACGCGCGAAGGCCGTCCCGCCTTCGATCTCCTGGCGCAGACCGTGACCGGGTTCCAGGGCGACCGGAAGGTCCTGCAGGACGTGCAGCTCACGGTCCACGAGGACTCTGGCGGCCTGATCCAGGTGGCGAGCCAGCAGGGGCAGTTCGATCCTGGCGCCCGGCGGGCGCAGCTGAGCCGGAACGTGGCCATCCGGACGCCCGACGGACTCTCCCTGGAGACCGGAGAACTCTCGTACGACAGCGATCGCGACATCATCCACACCGGCGACGCCATCCGCTTCGAGCTCGGCCGGATCGAGGGGAGCGGCCAGGGCATGAACTACCTGGTGAACGAGCGCCAGATCAAGATCGCCTCGCGCGTGAGCCTGACCATCACCCCCGAGGATGGGGGCCCGCCGGTCCGGATCACGGCCGGCAGCCTGGTCGCCAGCCTGCAGGACAACAGCGCGGTGTTCACCGAGGCGACGGTGCTCGAGCGCGGCCCCGATCGGCTCAGCGGCCATTACCTCAAGGTCGTCCTGGACGAGAAGCGGGAGCGGGTGAAGGACATCCGATCGTTCGGCGACGTGACCGTCACCCTCGGCCCCAACGCCTCCGGGCAGACGAGCGAGCTCAAGGCGGACAGCCTGACGCTGAGCCTGGGACCCGGGGACACCGTCGAAACGGCCGAGGCGTCCGGCGGATGCCGGTTCGCGTCGGGGCCCTACATCGCAACCGGCCGCGCCGCCCTGTTCCGGCGCGCGGATGATCGGCTGGAGCTGCGCGGGGACCCGGTCGTGCTCACGGATCGCGAGCGCATCGCGGCGCAGGAGATCGACCTCCGTCCGGCGGCGCAGGCCCTCGAGGCCAGGGGCGACGTGCGCACCGTCTCGACGGGAGAGGTCCGCGCGGCGTCGCCCGGGTTCGGCACGGCGTCGCCGGTCTCCTTCCAGGCGGCGCGCCTGGTCGCCGAGCAGGCGGCACGGCGGGCCGTCTACAGCGGCGCGGCGCGGGCGTGGCAGGAGGGGCTCAGCGTGCAGGCGGAGGAGATCGTCGTCGACGAAGCGGCCCGGAAGCTCCTGGCCACGGGCAACGTCATGTCCCGCATGACCCAGCGGCCGGCCCCGTCGGCCGGGGCCGGTGCGCGCCCGGTGACCACCACCATCACGGCCCGGCGCCTCTCGGTCGACGAGGCCTCGGGCACGGCGCGCTACGAGGACGACGCCCGCCTGACCCGCCCCGACGCCTCCCTGACCGCCGCGGTCATGACGGTCCACGCCAAGGACGTCGGCCGCCGCCGGGAGGTGGAGCGGATCGACGCCGAAGGCTCCGTGTCGGTCAAGCACGGGGGGAGCCTGGCGACCGCCAGCACGGCGGAGTTCCGCTGCGCCCAGCACCTGCTCATCCTGCGCGACGACCAGGGGCTGGCCGAGGTGGTGGACGCCGCCACGGGCCACGCCATGCGCGGACGGGAGTTGACCTACGACCTGAACGGCGAAAGGATCCTGACCGAGACGTCGGAAGGAGCCCGCACCTGGATCACGTTGACACCCGAAGGCAAGGACGGCCCGTCCCTTGAGCCACAGACTCGTCATTGAGGGCCTGAGCAAGGTCTACCGAGGGCGCGCGGTCATCAGGGACATCTCCCTCCAGATCGACAGCGGCGAAGTCGTGGGTCTGCTCGGGCCGAACGGCGCCGGAAAGACGACGACGTTCTACTGCGTCGTGGGCCTGGTGAGGCCGGATGCGGGACGCGTGCTCCTGGGCGGCCACGACGTCTCCCGCCTGCCGATGTACCTCAGGGCGCGCAGCGGCATCAGCTACCTGCCCCAGGAGGCTTCGATCTTCCGCCGGATGACCGTGGAGGAGAACATCTTCGCCATCCTCGAGACGCTGAACCTGTCGCGGGAGGCGATCCGCGAGCGCACGGGCGAGGTGCTCGAGGAGTTGCGCATCGCCCACCTGGCCCGCAGCCGGGCCTACAATCTGTCGGGCGGCGAGCGCCGCAGGGCCGAGATCGCCCGGGCCTTGGCCATCTCCCCGTCCTTCATCCTCCTGGACGAGCCGTTTTCGGGAATCGATCCGATTGCGGTTGCGGATATCCAGAAGATCATCTATCAATTGAAGGAGAAAGGCATCGGCCTGCTGATGACCGACCACAACGTCCAGGAGACGCTCCGGATCACCGATCGGGCGTATATCATCGCCGAAGGCCGGATCTTCAGGAAGGGCACCCCGGACGAGCTGGCGGCGGATCCCAGGGTGCGGGAGGTTTACCTGGGCGAGCACTTCCGCCTTTTGGGGCGGGAGGCGGAGCCCCCTGCGGGGTACGCGGCGGAATGAGCCGGACGATGCGCTCGCGGCGAAGAACACGGGAGGCCCTGTAGGCCATGGCGCTCGAGCAGAAGCTCAACCTCCGGTTGTCGCAGCGGCTGATCATGACGCCTTCGCTGCAGCAGGCGATCAAGCTCCTGCAGATGACCAAGCTCGAGATCCAGGAGGAGATCACCCATGAGCTCACCGAGAATCCCCTCCTGGAGGAGGCGCCCGCGGACGCCGAGCGCCAGGACAGTGAGGAGACGGGCTCCGAGGGAGGGGAGACCGGAGAGCCCGAGACGGCCGCGGCGGAAGGACAGGCGGAAGCCCCGGCCGAAGCGGCGGCGGAGCCCGCGGCGCCGGAGCCCGAGAAGGACTCCTTCGACGAGATCGATTACGAATCCTACTTCCAGGACTACATGGACCTGAGCTACATCCCCCAGGGACCGTCGGAGGAGATCGAGACGCGTCCCCTGGACGCCGTCCTGAGCCGGCCCCAGAGCCTGCACGAGCACCTCCAGTGGCAGCTGGAGATGGCGATCGTGCCCCCCCTCCGGAAGGAGATCGCCGAGGCGATCCTCGGCAACATCGACGAGTCGGGGTACCTGCAGGCGTCGTTCGACGAGCTCGCCGGCATGGGCCCCTATCCTCTGGAGGAGGTCGAGATGGCCCTGCACCTGGTGCAGGATTTCGACCCCCCGGGCGTCGGCGCGCGCGACCTCAGGGAGTGCCTCCTGCTTCAGATCGCATTCCACGACATGGAAGGGACGCCGGTCGAGGCGATCATCAAGGACCACTTCGACCTGCTCCAGAACCGCAAATTCCGCGACCTGGCCCACGCCCTGAGCTGCACGCTCGACGAGGTCATGGCCTACATCGACACCATCCGGCACCTCGATCCGAAGCCCGGGAAGAAGCACAACTCCGGCAGCAGCGACTACGTCATCCCGGACGTCTACGTCCTCAAGATCGACAAGGGCTACACGGTGGTGCTGAACGAGGACGGGCTGCCGCGGCTGCGGATCAGCCCCTTCTACCGGCGGCTCATCGACCGCAACAATCCCGACGCCACGCGCGAGACGCGCGAGTACGCCCGCGAGAAGTTCCGGTCCGCCTTCCGCCTCATCAAGAGCCTCGAGGAGCGGCAGCGGACCATCTACAAGGTGGCCAAGAGCATCGTCAAGCACCAGCAGGGGTTCCTGGATTTCGGCTACGAGCACATGCGGCCCCTCATCCTGAGGGACGTGGCGGACGACATCGGCATGCACGAGTCGACCGTGAGCCGCGTCGTCAACCACAAGTACATGCACACGCCGCGCGGACTCTTCGAGATGCGGTTCTTCTTCCATTCCGGACTCAGCTCCGACCACGGCCAGGAGGTGTCGTCCCTGACCGTCAAGGAGCGCATCAAGAAGGCGGTCGCCGAGGAGGACACGGCTCACCCCCTGTCGGACGCCGCCATCGTGCAGCTGCTCGGCCGGGAGGGGCTCCGGATCGCCCGGCGCACGGTGGCGAAGTACCGCGAGGAGCTGCGCATCCCGTCCTCGAACGAGCGCCGCCAGGGGTTCCGGTGAGACGCGACAGGTCCGAGGCGGCCCGGAGGGATCCCATGAGGATTCTGTTCACAGGTCGAAAGGCGCATTTAACACCGGCGCTCAAGGCGCTGGCCGAGAGCAGGCTCCAGAAACTGGAGAAGTTTCTTGGTGCTATCCTCGACAGCCATGTCATCCTGAGCCGCGAGAAGCACCGGCGCGTCGCCGAGATCGTGGTCAAGGCGCGCGCGCGGACCCTGACGGCCAAGGGAGAGGCCGTGGAGTTCGAGGACGCCTTGGCGGTTTGCACCGAAAGGCTTCTGACCCAGGCCCGCAAGGTCTCGAGCCGCAGGACCGATCGGCGCAAGGGGAGGGGCCCGTGGGAGGGACCGCGCCGCGGCGCGGCGCCCGAGATCCCGGCCTCGGACGGAGGATCGGACGGGGTTCCCGAGGTCATCCTGATGGGACGCGTCGCCGTCCGGCCGATGTCGGTCCGGGAGGCCATCCTGAGGGCCCAGGACTCGGAGCCGCAGGTCCTGGTCTTCCGCGACCTGGAGTCCCAGCAGGTGTCGGTGCTGTTCCGGCGCCCCGACGGCCAGTTTGGGCTCGTGGAAACGGAGACCTAGATGCCGGTCGAATTCGGACTCAGCAGAGAGCAGGAGATGATCCGGGACACGGTGCGCGACTTCGCGCAGTCGGTGCTCAAGCCGCGCGCCGCGGAATACGATCGGACCCGGGAGTTTCCCCTCGACAACTACCGCCGGTGCGCCGAGATGAACCTCACGGGGATGATGATCCCGGAGGAATACGGCGGCGCGGGGTTCGACTCCGTCTCCTACGTCATCGCCATCGAGGAGGTCTCACGCGCCTGCGCCTCGACCGGCGTCATCCTGTCGGTCAACAACTCGCTGTTCTGCGGCCCGCTCCTGGTCTTCGGCACCGAGCCGCAGAAGCAGCGGTACCTGCTGCCGCACGCCCGAGGCGAGAGGATCGGAGCCTACTGTCTGACCGAGCCGGGGGCGGGATCGGACGCGGCGGCGCTGCGCACGACGGCGGTCCTCCGGGGGGACCGCTACGTCCTGAACGGGAATAAGGTGTTCGTCACCAACGGCGTGGCCGCGCACTCCTTCCTGGTGTACGCCACCGTCAACCCGGCGCTGAAGCACCGCGGCATCACCGCCTTCGTCATCGAGCGCGGCTTCAAAGGGCTGCGGCTCGGAAAGCCGGAGCACAAGATGGGCATCACCTGCTCCGGGTCGGTCGAGATCGTGCTCGAGGACTGCGAGGTCCCCGCGGAGAACCGGCTCGGCGCCGAAGGGGAAGGGTTCAAGATCGCCATGGCGACGCTGGACGGCGGGCGCATCGGCATCGCCTCCCAGGCCCTCGGCATAGGGCAGGCGTCGCTGGACGAGGCGCTCGCCTACAGCAGGAGCCGCGAGGCGTTCGGCAAGCCGATTGCCGACCTGCAGGCCATCCAGTGGAAGCTGGCCGACATGGCGGTCGAGATCGAGGCCGCGCGGCTCCTCACCTACCGCGCCGCCTGGACGCGCGACACGAAGGGGCGCTGCTCGGTGGAGGCCTCCATGGCGAAGCTCTTCGCCTCCGAGGCCTGCATGCGCGCCGCCCGCCAGGCCGTGCAGATCCACGGCGGTTACGGCTACATCAGCGAGTACACGGTCGAGCGTCTGTTCCGGGACGCCAAGATCACGGAGATCTACGAGGGGACGTCGGAGATCCAGCGGCTCGTCATCGCCAAGGAGCTGCTGAAAGGGGCTGCGGCATGAGCGGCAAGGACGGCAAGGCGGCGGTCCGACCGGGCGCCCGGCAGGCCTGGGAGGAGAAGGTCCTCGGGAAGGCGCTCGATCAGAAGCCGGACAGGACCGCGTCGTTCACGACCGTCAGCGACCTGCCGATCGGGCGCCTCTACACCGCGGAGGACCTGGAGGGCTGGGAGGCCTCCGATCGTCTCGGGATGCCCGGGGAGCCTCCGTTCACGCGCGGCGTCCACCCGACGATGTACCGCGCCCGGCTCTGGACGATGCGCCAGTTCGCCGGCTTCGGCAGCGCCGAGGACACCAACCGCCGCTTCCAGTACCTCCTGGAGCACGGCCAGACGGGCCTGTCGGTGGCGTTCGATCTCCCGACCCTGATGGGGCGGGATTCGGACGACGCGCTCGCCGAAGGCGAGGTCGGGCGCGAGGGCGTGGCGATCGACACGCTGGCCGACATGGAGATCCTGTTCCAGGGCATCCCGCTGTCCCAGGTGTCGACGTCGATGACCATCAACGCCCCGGCGGTCATCCTGCTCGCGATGTACCTCGCGGTGGCCGAGAAGCAGGGGGTGTCGTTCGACATCCTCGAGGGGACGATCCAGAACGACATCCTGAAGGAGTACATCGCCCAGAAGGAGTGGATCTATCCTCCCGGACCCTCCCTGCGCCTGATCACCGACATGATCGCCTTCTGCGCCGCCAAGGTGCCGAAGTGGAACACGATCTCCATCAGCGGCTACCACATCCGCGAAGCGGGCTCCACGGCGGTCCAGGAGCTGGCCTTCACCCTGGCCGACGGGCTGGCCTACGTGCAGGCCGGGGTCGATCGCGGCCTGCCGGTGGACGCGTTCGCGCCCAGGCTCTCCTTCTTCTTCAACTCGCACATCGACCTGTTCGAGGAGGTCGCCAAGCTCCGCGCCGCGCGCCGCATGTGGTGCCGTTTCCTGCAGGATCGGTTCGGGGCGAAGAACCCCCGCTCCTGGATGCTCCGGACCCACGTGCAGACCGCCGGCTGCTCGCTGACCGCCCAGCAGCCGGTCAACAACGTCGTGCGCGTGACCCTCCAGGCCCTCGCGGCCGCCCTGGGCGGCACGCAATCGCTGCACACGAACTCCCTCGACGAGACGCTCGCCCTCCCGAGCGAGGATTCTGTCCGGATCGCCCTCAGGACCCAGCAGATCATCGCGGAGGAAAGCGGCGTGACGAATACCATCGATCCGCTCGGCGGATCCTATTTCGTCGAGTCCCTCACGGACCGCATGGAGGAGGAGGCCCTCCAGTACATCCGCACCATCGAAGACATGGGCGGCATGGTGGCGGCGATCGAGCGGGGTTTCCCGCAGCGCGAGATCGCCGAAGCGGCCTATCGCTACCAGCGCCAGCTCGACAACGGCGAGAAGACGCTCGTGGGGGTCAACAAATACACCGAGGGGAACGGCCCGCCTCCGGCGCTCCTGCGCATCGATCCGGGGGTCGAGCCGGCACAGCTCGAGCGCCTGCGCCGGGTGCGCGGCGAGCGCGATCAGGGCCGGCACGCCCGCGCCCTCCAGGCGCTCGAGGCCGCGGCGCGCTCCGACGACAACGTCGTGCCCCATGTCCTGGAGTCGGTGCGCGCCTATGCCTCGGTCCAGGAGATCGCCGACACGCTCAAGAACGTCTTCGGCGCGTACCGTGAAGGCGCGGTGAGCCTCTGATGAGTCTGGGCGCGGGGGTGCGGCTCCTGGTCGGGAAAGTGGGCCTGGACGGCCACGATCGGGGCGCGAAGATCATCGCGCGCGCCCTGCGCGACGCCGGGTTCGAGGTGATCTACACGGGACTCCACCAGACGCCGGAGATGGTCGTGGCGACCGCTCTGCAGGAGGACGTCGACGGCATCGGCCTGTCGATCCTGTCGGGAGCGCACATGACCCTGTTCCCGAAGATTGTCAGGCTCCTCAAGGAGCAGAAGCGCGACGACGTCGTCCTGTTCGGCGGCGGCATCATCCCGGACGAGGACGCCCCCCAACTTCTCGCGGCGGGCGTCCGCGCCATCTTCACCCCGGGGACGACGACCCAGCAGGTCATCGACTGGGTGCGCGGGAACGTCGTCCCGAAGCGTCGCTGAGTCGAACGGGGCCGGCCGCGGCGGGCGCGCCGACGGCCGGGAGCGGAGTGGAACCGCGCCCGCACATCCTGCGAATCGCGGGGGAGGAGCCGGAGTGAAAAAGATCCTGCTGGCCGACGACAGCATCACCATCCAGAAGGTGGTGGAACTGACGTTCTCGGATGGCAACTACCAGGTTGTCTGCGTCAGCAATGGCGCCCAGGCGCTGAAGAAGATCCCCGACCTGCGGCCCGACATCGTGCTGCTCGACGTGATCATGCCGGAGAAGAGCGGCTACGAGGTCTGCGAGCAGCTCAAGGCCGACCCCGCGACGGCGTCGATCCCGGTCCTCCTGCTGACCGGCACGTTCGAGCCCTTCGATCGCCGCCGGGCCGAGGCCGCGGGCGCCAGCGGGCACCTCACCAAGCCGTTCGAGTCGCAGGTCCTGGTCTCCCGCGTGGAGGAGCTGATAGCGCAGGGGCCGCAGCCGGCCTTCACGGCGCCGGCGGCCGACCCGGGAGGCAGCTATCTCGGATTCGCCGACCTCGGCCTCGAGGAAGGCCAGGACGAGGCGTTCTCGACACCCGAGCCGCCGCCGGGGCCCTCGACGATGCGCCTGACGCGCGACGAGCTCCCCTCGATGCCGTTGCCGGTCCAGATCGAGGAGGAGACGCCCGAGGCGGACCCGGCCGGCCGGACAGGATTCATGGAAGGGTTCGTCCCTGGCTACGAGATGCCCGCCGGCGTCGGGCTCGCCCCGACGCCTCCGCGGCGCAGCGAGAGACGCGAGCCGACCCACGAGCCTCTGAGCGCGCCCACTCCAGCTCCCGCCGTCCAGGCGCAGTCCGCCGATCCGGCTCCGGTCGATCTGTCGCAGGAAGCGCTCGACCAGGTCGCCGAGATGGTGGTCCGCAAGATGGCGGATCGGGTCGTGCGCGAGATCGCCTGGGAGGTCATTCCGTCGGTGGCCGAGGCGCTGGTTCGGCAGCGCATCAAGGAGCTCGAAGAGGGGACGTGAGGCGCCGGCCCGTCCCCGCGCCTCCCGCTCCGAGCCGACGTGCCCCTCGCCCGCGTCCCCGTTCGACGCGGCCCGGGCCGGTGACGCCCCGCTTGCCCCCGCCACGGTGGCGCCTGTAGAGTTCCCCCTCACCTCTGGAGTCATGGCGTGATCCCGATCGACAAGGTCTTCGAACCACAGCGCTTCGAAGGACGCTGGTACGAGCACTGGCTGCACCTGAACGTGTTCGCGGCGGATCCTTCGTCCGGCCGCCCGCCGTTCGTCATGGTCATCCCGCCTCCGAACGTGACCGGGCGGCTGCACATGGGACATGCCCTCAACAACACCCTGCAGGACATCCTCGCCCGCTGGCGGCGGATGAGCGGCGACGATGTCCTCTGGCTGCCGGGGACCGACCACGCGGGCATCGCGACGCAGATGGTGGTCGACCGCGAGCTCCGCAAGGAGGGAACGAGCCGGGAGGCCCTGGGGCGCGAGGCGTTCGTGGCCCGCGTCTGGAAGTGGAAGGAGGAGTACGGCGGGGCGATCATCGGCCAGCTGAAGCGCCTCGGGTGCTCCTGCGACTGGTCGCGCGAGCGTTTCACGATGGAGCCCGCGCTGTCGCGCGCGGTGCGCGAGGCCTTTGTGCGCCTCCACGAGCAGGGGCTCATCTACCGCGACAAGTTCATCGTCAACTGGTGCCCGCACTGTCGCACCGCCATCTCCGACCTGGAGGTGGTGCCGCAGGCCGTCCAGGGCCGCCTCTACACCATCCACTATCCCTTTCAGGAGGGAGACGGCGGCATCGACGTCGCGACCACGCGCCCCGAGACGATGCTCGGCGACACCGGGGTCGCGGTGCATCCAGAGGATGAGCGCTACCGGCAGTGGATCGGCAAGTCGGTGACGCTGCCGCTGGTCGGCCGCGCGCTGCCCGTGGTGGGGGACCCCTTCGTCGAGCGCGAGTTCGGCACCGGCGCGGTGAAGGTCACCCCGGCCCACGATCCGAACGACTTCGCCGCGGCGCGGCGCACCGGCCTGCCGTCCCTGCTGGTCATGGACGAGACCGCGCGCATGAACGACAACGTGCCGGCGCGCTTCCGAGGTCTCGAGCGGTTCGAGGCGCGCGAGAGGATCGTCGAGGAGCTGCGCGCCGCCGGACTGCTGCGGGAGGTGCGAGACCACCTGCATAACGTGGGTCATTGCCAGCGGTGCGGGACGATCGCCGAGCCGCTCCTGTCGACGCAGTGGTTCGTGCGCGTCGCCCCGCTGGCCGAGACCGCCACCCTGGCGGTCGCGTCGGGCCGGGTCACCTTCACGCCCCCGCACTGGATCAACAGCTACAACGAGTGGATGGGCCGGATCCACGACTGGTGCATCAGCCGCCAGCTCTGGTGGGGACACCCGATTCCGGCCTGGCACTGCGACGCCTGCGGCGAGGTGGTGGTGGGGCGCGAGGCGCCGGCGGCCTGTCCCGCCTGCGGCGGGGGGCTGCGGCCGGACCCGGACGTCCTCGACACCTGGTTCTCTTCGGCGCTCTGGCCCTTCTCGACGCTCGGATGGCCCGACCGGACGGAGGACCTCGAGCGCTACTATCCCACCAGCGCCCTCGTGACCGGCTTTGACATCCTGTTCTTCTGGGTGGCGCGGATGATCATGATGGGGTTGCGACTCGCCGGGGAGGTGCCCTTCGACCGCGTCTACATCACGGGGCTGGTGCGGGACGCCGAAGGGCAGAAGATGTCCAAGACGCGCGGCAACGTCGTGGATCCCCTGGACCTGGTCGAGCGCTATGGCGCCGACTCCCTGCGCTTCACGCTGGCCGCGATGGCGACGCCGGGAGCCGATCTGCCGCTGTCCGTGGAGCGCATGGAGGGCTACCGCGCGTTCGCGAACAAGCTCTGGAACGCCGCCCGGTTCGTGCTCTTGAGCGCCGGTGACGGCGCGAGCGAGGCGGCGCCGCGCGAACTGCCGGCGCAGAAGGATCTGGGGCTTCCCGAGAGGTGGATCCTGAGCCGGCTGGAGCGCCTCGTCGAGGGGGTCGACGGCTCGCTGCGGGAGTTCCGCTTCGACGAGACGGCCAACGCCCTGTACCAGTTCCTGTGGCACGAGTACTGCGACTGGTACGTCGAGATGTGCAAGCCCGCGCTCCTGCCCGGGGCCGAGGCCGGACTCGCGATGCGGACGCGCGCCGTGCTGACGTCCGTCCTCGAGACGGTGCTGCGCCTCCTGCACCCCGTCATGCCGTTCCTCACCGAGGAGATCTGGCAGCGGCTGCCGCACGAGGGAGAGACGATCGCGAAGGCGCCCTTCCCGCGACCCGACCCGACCCGGCTGGACGAGGAGGCCGAGCGGCGCATGACGGTCGTCATGGAGGTGGTGGGGCGGGTCCGCAACATGCGCTCCGAGCTGCACCTCGATCCGCGACGGCCCGTGCGGCTGCTGTATCGATCGCATACCCCCGAGGCGCGCGCCACGCTCGCCGGGCAGCGGGCGCTCCTCCAGGTCCTGGCGCGGGTCTCCGAGGCGGAGGAGGTAGGCTCCTTTGAGGGGGCGGGGCCTGCGGCGCGTGCCGTGACTTCCGGCGCCGACCTGGCGCTGCCGCTGGCCGATCTCCTCGATCTCGACTCGGAGCGGGGCCGCCTGGCGCGGGAGATCGAGAAGCTGACCCGCGAACGGGAGGGGCACGCGCGCAAGCTCCGGAACGCCGACTTCCTGAACCGGGCGCGCCCCGAAGTCGTGGACAAGGTGCGGGGCATCGATCGGGAGCTGAGCGAGAAGATCGAGCGGCTCCAGAGCACGCTCCAGAGCCTCTCGGGGCCCGGCTAGCGCCTTGTCGGCCGCGGCGCCTGTGTGGGAGAATCGCCGCGGTGAGACTCGACGCCGCCACCCTGCGACAATCCGTCCAGCTGGCCCTCCAGGAAGATCTCGGGGCGGGCGACATCACCTCGCAGGCCGTCGTGGACGAGGCGGCTCTCGCAGCCGGGACGATCGTGGCGCGGGAGCCCCTGGTCCTCTGCGGGCTCGAGGTGGCGCGCGAGGTCTTCTGCCAGACAGGGGCCGGAATCCTGTTCGAGACGGACGCCGAGGACGGAGCGGCCTGCGAGACGGGAGCGGTCCTGGCCGCCCTGCGCGGGCCGGCCCGCGCCATCCTCGCGGGGGAGAGGACCGCCCTCAATTTCCTGCAGAGGATGTCTGGCATCGCGACCGCCACCCGGCGCCTGGTTCTCAGGGTTGAAGGGTCGCGGCTGCAGATCTCCGACACGCGCAAGACCGTCCCGGGTCTCAGGGCCTTCGACAAGTACGCCGTGGCGGTGGGCGGCGGCACGAACCACCGCGCCGGGCTGTTCGACGCCTACCTCATCAAGGACAACCACTGGCGGTTGGCGGGCGGCGTGGGCATAGCACTGCGCCGGGCGCGGGCCGCGCTCGGGGGACGCAAGGCGCCGGGCATCGGCCTCGAGATCGAGGTGACGAGCCTCGAGGAGGTGCGGGAGGCGCTCGAGGCCGGCGCCGACGCCCTCCTCCTCGACAACATGGACGACGAGACGCTCGGGAGGGCGGTGGCCCTGACCCGCGGTCGCGCCTTCCTGGAGGTCTCGGGAGGGATCAGCGACGAGCGCCTCCCCGGCCTGGCCGCGCTGGGGGTGCAGCGGGTGTCGATCGGCGCTCTCACGCACTCCGTGCGCGCCGTGGACCTGGCCCTGGAGCTGGAGGCCGCGTGAGCGAGCCGGTCGAGCGCAAGACGCCGGTCGGGGATCCCGAGACGGCACCGCAGCAGGGGCGGCAGCGTCCCGCGGCGGGGAACGCGCTGACTCCGGCCGCCCTGCAGCGCCACCTGCGCTCCGCGGTCTTCGGGCACCGCATCTTCTACTATCCGACCATCGACTCCACGAACGCCAGGGCCCTGGCGCTCGCGGCGGCGGGCGAGCCCGAGGGGGGGCTGGTCCTGGCGGAGGAGCAGACGGAGGGGCGTGGGCGGCGCGAGCGATCCTGGACCTCGACGGCCCATCTCGGCATCTACGCCTCACTCATCCTGCGCCCAGCGATCCCGGCGCCGCGCTCCCCCCTCCTGACGCTGATGGCAGCCGTGGCCGTCGCCGACGCACTCAACGAGGTCCACGCGCTCGGCGCGCGGATCAAGTGGCCCAACGACGTCCTGGTTTCGGGGCGCAAGATCGCGGGCGTACTGGGTGAGGTGCGCGGCGGAGACCCGGAGATCCGCGAGATGGTGGTCGGCATCGGAGTCAACGTCAACCACGCCTCCGGCGATTTCCCCGCGGCGTTCGCGGCCAGCGCCACGTCGGTGCGCCTCGAGAATGGCATCCCGGTCGATCGCGCGCCGATCCTGGCCGCGATCCTGGAAGGATTCGAGCGGCGCTACGCACGGCTGCTGCGGGATGGGCCGGTCACTCTCCTGCGCGAATGGACCTCCCTCGCCACGCCGCCGATAGGCACTCGCCTCTCGGTTGAGGCGCCCTCGGGGCGCGTGGAGGGATCGTTCTCGGGCATCGACGAGGAAGGCGCCTTGGTCCTGGACGGCCCCGGGGGCCGACGGCACCGCATCGCCTTCGGCGAGATCGTCGAGCCGATGCCCCGCTGAGCCATGCTGCTGGTGATGGATGTCGGGAACACGAACACGGTCCTGGGCGTGTACGACCGCACGCGCCTCCTGGCCCACTGGCGCCTCACCACCGTGCGCGACCGCACGGTCGACGAGTACGGAATCCTGGCCCGCAACCTCCTGGCGCTGGCGGCCATCGACGCGGCGGCCATCGACGGGCTCATCATCGCCTCCGTCGTGCCGCCCCTCGACGGGGTCCTGGAGGCGATGGCCCTCTCCTATTTCCGGCTCAAGCCGATCTTCGTCGAGCCGGGCGTCAAGACCGGCATGCCGATCCTGTACGACAACCCGCAGGAGGTGGGCGCCGACCGGATTGTCAACAGCGTGGCGGCGTACGAGCGCTGCCAGGGGGCGGTCATCGTGGTCGACTTCGGGACCGCCACCACCTTCGACGCCATCACGCGCCGCGGCGAATACCTGGGGGGAGCCATTGCTCCCGGCCTGTCGATCGCGGCGGAGGCCCTGTTCCAGCGAGCCGCCCGGCTGCCGCGCGTCGACATCCGGCGCCCGCCCAGGGTCGTCGGCCGCAACACGACACACAGCCTGCAGTCGGGACTGTTCTTCGGCTACCTGGGGCTCGTCCACGGCATCCTCTCGCGCATGCGGGAGGAGATGGGGGAGCCGGTCCGCACGATCGGGACGGGAGGCCTCAGCCAGGCCCTCCAGTCCGAGCTCGAAGGGCTCCTCGATGAGGTCGATCCGAACCTGACGCTCGAAGGGCTGCGCCTCCTCTACGACCGCAACCGATGATCGCGGGGGCCGAGCCCGACGCCTACTTCGGCGCCATCGAGGAGGCGTTCAGCCGCAGGAGGGGGGCGCCCCTCCTGCTGTCCCCGCGCGACTGGGGTCTCATCTCCGACTGGCAGCGCCGCGGAGTCCCCCTGCGCATCGTCCTGCAGGGGATCGAGAACTGCTTCGACGCCTTCGAGCGCCGTGCGCCCGGCGCGCGCCGCATCAACTCCTTGAGCTACTGCCGTCAGGAGGTGCTGTCGCTGTTCGAGATCTACCTCGGCCTCCACGGGGGTGCTTTCGACGCGACGCGGGAAGGGTCCTCCATAGCACAGCCCTCCGCGTCGCGCGTCGTGGCGCGTCATCTCGGCCGGCTGGCCCGGAGGGTCAAGGAGGCGATGCCTCACGCCTCCGCTGCGCATCACGACACCCTGGTCGGTGCGCTCGCCTCCACGGCGGCGGAGCTGCGCCGCCTGAGAAAGGCGCTCGCGGCGGGGCCGCCGGCCCTGCAGTCGCTCGAGACGGACCTGGCGCGCCTGGACGCCTCACTCCTCGAGGCGGCGCGCACGGCACTCGGCCCCGAGGAAGTGGCCCGGATCGAAGCGGAGGCCGAGGCGGCCCCGGGACGGGCGCTGGAACGGATGAGCCAGGCGGCCCGCCTCACGACGCTCCAGGCCGCCGCGGCGCGGCTCCTGCGGCAGCGCTGCCGCCTGCCGCGCCTCACGTTGTTCGAGGCGCCGTCGGGAACGGGCTGAGGATCCTCCCCCAGGGTTGATCGCGGCGGCCGGGCCGGTGTAGCCTCTCTCCGCGTGCTGGAGAGCCCGCCCGTGGAGCGCCCGTGCTCCGGTCCGACTCCCGCCGCCCCCTCGATTCCGCCTCCGGCCGCGCGCGTCTGGCGGCCGGACTCGCCTTCGCCGCCGGGATCACGGCGCATCGGTCGATCGCTTGCACCCTCGCGGCGATCGCCGCTTTCGTACTCCTGTCGGAGACCCGCCGCAATTCCAGGTCGCTGCTCCTCCTTCCCGTCTGGTTCGCGCTCGGGGCCGGCGCGCTCCAGGTCCACGGCTTGCTCGACCCGGCGCCTTCGCTTCTGCGCGCGTGGCGGCGCCTGGGCTTCGAGGAGCGGGCGACACCTCTCCTCGTCGAAGGGCGGATCGTCGATCTGGAGGACCTGCCTGGCGATCGCCTGGGGATCACGCTTCTGCTGTCGCACTGGAGCCTGCCCGGAGGCGGATCCCCCGGTCCCGCCGCGAGGCGCCCGGCCCGACTGAGAGTGACGCTGCCGCTCCGGCCCGGGACTGCCTGGCCCTGGGCGGAAGGGGACCGCGTCCGGATGTCGGCCAGGCTGGGGAGCCCCAGGAGTTTTCGCAACCCCGCCGCCTTCGACTACGAGTCGTACCTCGAGGCCCGCGGGATCCAGTTCACGGGCACGGTCAAGAGCCCGCTCCTGGTGGAGCGCCTGGAGCGCGGGGCGCGCTGGCGCAGGCTCCTCCCCGATCTTCGGCGGTCGGCTGTGGCCAGACTGAAGCGGGCCGCTGGTGAAAGCGACGAGACGGCGGCGTTTCTCGCGGCGCTCCTTCTGGGAGAGCGTCAGAGCCTCCCCCAGGAGATCGAAGAGGCCCTGCAGCGATCGGGCGTCTACCACATCATCGCCCTCTCGGGGTTCAACGTCGGCCTGGTGGTCCAGCTGTGCTCGACCGTCCTATGCAGCCTCCCCATCGGGGGGCGGCGAAGAAGGCTTTTGCTCCTGCTGGCCATCCTGCTGTACTGGGGAACAGCCCGTCACGGCGGCTCCATGGCACGCGCCTCGCTCATGGTGGTGATCCACCTAGCGGGCGCCTGTCTCGGGCGGCGCATCGCTCCACTCGGCGCGCTGTCAGTGTCGGGCCTGCTGCTCATGGCCTGGCGACCCGCCTGGATCGCCGATGCCGGCTTCCAGCTCAGCTACGCAGCGACTCTCGGCCTGATGTCGGTCATCCGATGGCCGGCGTCCGGCATAGCACCGACGTCCACCCTCGCCGGGGGAGCCCGGCGGCTGCTCGCGGACTCGATCCGCGCCTCCGGAGCCGCCCTGCTCGCCACGGCCCCGCTCACGGCGCGGCATTTCCATTCCCTGGCCCCCGCGGCCCTGCTCGGGAACCTGATCGCCGTGCCACTCTCAGCGCTCTCCCTCGTGCTGGCGTTCGTGATCGAGGCGACGTCCTCCTGGGCTGGCGTGGTGGCGTCGATGGCGGCGGCCGCCGCCTCCGGCCTCCTCCGTATCCTCGAAGGCAGCGCGCGCGCCTGCGCCGCGATCCCGGGCGGCTTCCTGTTCGTGCTTCCACCCCCGATGCCGTTGTTGGCGGCCCTGGCCTCGGCCGTCTCTCTTCTGGCTCTGGCCCGGAACACCTGGACGAGGCGGCTGGCGGCGGCCGCGACCGCCGGACTCACTCTCCTCCTCGTCCTCGCCGGCCGGACGCCAAGCGCACCGGGGCGCCTGGAGGTGATCGCCCTCGACGTCGGCCAGGGTGACGCCATCCTGTCCCGGTTCCCGAACGGGCTCACCCTGCTCTGCGATGCCGGAGGGGTCCTGCCCGGCGACTTCGACCTGGGAGCCCGCGTGGTCGCGCCGGCGCTACGGGGACTGGGACTCCTGAGAATCGACATCCTGGCGATCACCCACGCGCATCGCGACCACCTCGGAGGGGCGCTGTCGGTCCTGGGCCAGCTCCGGCCGCGGGCTCTGTGGCTCGGGAGGATGCCTCGCGGGGACCCGCGGGTGGAGCAGCTGATGGCGGCGGCCGAGAAGGCGGGGGTGCCCATCGTTCGTCCGGCGCGGGGCGTGCACCTCGATCTCGGCGGCGGGAGTCTCGACGTCCTGCATCCGACGTCCCGGGACAATCCTTCGAACGCCGCCCGGAACGACGATTCGCTCGTCCTCAGGATTGCTGTCGGGACGCATGCCGTCCTGCTGACCGGCGATGCCGAGGCCGGCGTGGAGGCGCAGCTCGCGACCGGGCCTTACGACCTGGCCGCCGATCTGCTCAAGGTGGCCCACCATGGCAGCGCCAGCTCGACGAGCCCAGGTTTCCTCGCGCGCGTGGCGCCCCGCCTGGCTCTGATCTCGGTCGGACCGGCAAACCCGTTCCGACATCCGGCGCCCGAAGTGATCGACCGGCTGCTGGGCAGGGGAGTGTGCGTGCTGAGGACCGATCGTGACGGAGCCATTGCCGCCACGACCGACGGCCATCACCCCTGGGTGGTGTGGCCACTCGTGCGGGAAGACGGCGGCCCGGCGGCCGCCTCAGAACACCCGGGGTGTCTCGGGGATGAAGCAGAGCGCGAAAATGACGAGGCCGACGAAGGCCACGACGCGGCGTCCCCGCGATAGCGGGGTGAGATCATCCAGGGGACGGGGGTGCCGGGGCCCCAGGAAGGCGAACAGCACGCCGAACAGCATCAGGTGATACCCGCCGACGAGCAGGCCGAGCGCGCACAGGATCAGGGAGCCGGCGCGCGACACGACGGCGTGAACGCGGGGGGACAGTGCGTACAGCATGTGCCCCCCGTCCAGCTGTCCAATCGGCAGGAGATTGAGCGAGGTCGCGAACAGTCCCAGCCAGGCGGCCGCGAACGTGGGGTGGAGCTGGACCGACACGTCGGGTCCGAGGCTGAAGAACCAGGGATACAGCAGCTCCAGGATGAGACAGGGCGTCAAAACGATCGTCCCCGGCTGCAGCGGAGCGTGGGTCGTCGTGGAGCGCGCCAGGCCATACAGGAGGATTGGAAGCGCCACGACGAAGCCGGCGATCGGTCCGGCGACGCCGATGTCGAACAGGGCCCGACGGTCGGTGAAGGGGGACCGGATGCGGATGACGGCGCCGAAGGTTCCGAACAGGTTCGGTCCTGGCAGAAAGAACGGCAGGGTCGCATCGATGCCGTAGTAGCGGCAGGCCACGTAGTGTCCCATCTCATGCGCTCCGAGGATCGCCATCACGCAGAGGGCATAGGGAAGCCCGGCCCCCCAGGATCCGGGGTCCCCGATCACCCGGAGGAGGGCCGCGCCGGTGAGGGCGTCGTTCCCGGTCATCAGGGTCCCGGCAATGAGGGTGGTGAGGAATGTGAGGGCGAGGCAGAGGAGGTTGACGGAGGGCGGCAGCGGGCGACGTGGGCGTACGGACCCGCCGGAACCGGACGCGCCGGAAGCCTCCGGCGACGACCCTGGAAGTGGCGGCGATGTGGCGGGATCCGTGTCCGACCTACCTGAGGTTTCTGAGGTTTTTCCCCGGCTTGAAGCGGATGGTCTTGCCGGGAGGTATGCGTACCTCCGTCCCCGTGCGTGGGTTACGGCCGATCCCCTTCTTGCGGGGCTTCACCTGAAACACGCCAAAGCCGCGCAGCTCAATCCTTTCGCCCCGGCGCATCGATTCCTTCATGGCGTCCAGGATCGCCTCGACGGCCACCACGGCGCGCACCCGGGTGATGTCCGCGATCTTCGCGACGTTGTTGATGATATCGGTCTTGATCATGACCCCGCTCCCGTTCCCCCCGTTTAGTTTCTGTAAGTGACTGATATCCTAGGACCTACGGCAATCCGTGTCAAGCGGGTCGCAACTTCCCCCCGTGATATATTTCGTTGTCCGGCAAGGAGTTCCCCCAGATGAGCAGAGACGACCTGCGAGAGGCGCCCGTCGTGGCGATCGTCGGCGCGCCGAACGTCGGCAAGTCCACTCTCTTCAACCGTTTACTCGGAAGGCGCCAGGCGATCGTCGCGGACGAGGCCGGGGTGACACGCGACCGCCTGATGGCAGACTGCGATCTGCTCGGCCGGAGGATCACCCTCGTCGATACCGGCGGGGTGGTGGAGGGCTCCTCAGACGACCTGATCCGCAGGGTGCGGACCGAGGCGCTCAAGGCCGTCGAGGCCGCGGACGTCATCCTGTTCCTGGTCGATGCACGGGCCGGAGTCACGGCGGCCGACGAGCAGGTGGCGGCTCTGTTGCACGCTTCGGCGCGCCCCGTGATCCTGGTCGGGAACAAGATCGACTCGCGGCTGCAGGAAGGGTTCGAATTCGAGCTGTACCGGCTGGGTCTGGGAGACGTGCTGCCGATCTCGGCGGAGGAGGGGCGCGGCCTCGGCGAGCTGGTCGACGCCCTCCTGGCCAGGCTGCCGGACGCGAAGCCCGCCGACGAGGCCCCCGGCGTGCCGATCGCCATCCTGGGACGGCCCAATGTCGGCAAGTCCTCTCTCTTCAATCGCATCACACGGCTGGAGCGCTCGGTCGTCTCGGAGCAGGCCGGCACCACCCGGGATCCGGTCGACGCCACGTTCGAGCATGGCGGCACGCTCTACCGCATCGTCGATACCGCCGGCATCAGGAGGCGCACGACGGGAGCGGACGGAGTCGAGTGGCTGAGCATCCTGAAGGCCCGCCAGGCCGTCGCGCGCTCGCAGATCGTCATCGCCATCGTCGACGCGGTGGCCGGCATCGAGCACCAGGATCGGGCTCTCCTCGGACACCTGGTGGATGGACGAAAGCCATCCGTGCTCGCGATCAACAAGATCGATCTTTTCGAGGCCGGGGGCGTGCGCGAGGCGGAGCGGGTCGAGACGCTGCGGCAAGGGCTCCGTTTCAGCAGCTTCGTGCCCGCCGTCCCGGTCTCGGCGAAGACGGGACGGGGAGTGGCCCTGCTGCTCGCCACCGTGGCCCGGGTGCGCGAGCAGAGCCAGAGGCAGTTTCCGACGCCGGAGCTCAACCGCGTCCTGCAGGCCGTCCTGGAGGAGAAGCACCCGCCCTCCGACGGGGGCAAGGACGTCCGCTTCAACTACATCACCCAGGTGCCGGGCACGCCGCCGCGGTTCGTGGTGTTCGGCAACGGCCGCCGGGTCGAGTCGTCCTACCGCCGCTTCCTCGTGAGCCGCCTGCGCTTGCGCCTCGGCCTGGACTGCTGTCCCGTGAGCCTCGTGTTCCGCAAGTCGAATTGATCTTCGATAGGGCCGATGCTATATTCCCCCGGCCTCCGGGGGGCTGATGGTCCTCTTCAACTACTCGACCCGCGAGCTCACCGCAAAAATCGTCTACTACGGCCCCGGTCTGTGCGGCAAGACGACCAATCTGCAATACGTCTACAGCTCCCTGCCGGACACGGTGAAGAAGGGGAAGATGCTGTCGCTCGCGACCAAGACCGATCGGACGCTGTTCTTCGACTTCCTGCCGATCGAGCTCGGGACGATCCGGGGGATGCGGACGCGGATCCAGCTCTACACCGTGCCCGGCCAGGTGTTCTACAACTCGACGCGCAAGCTGGTGCTCAAGGGCGCGGACGGAGTCGTGTTCGTCGCCGACTCGCAGTCCAAGATGCTGGACGCGGACGTCGAGAGCTACAAGAACCTCGAGCAGAACCTGCGCGAGATGGGGTTGCGTCTGGACGAGATCCCGCTCGTCATGCAGTTCAACAAGCGGGACCTTCCGGGACTCTCCTCGATCGAGGAGATGAACACGCGCATCAACCGCCACAACGCCCCGTTCTACGAGGCGGTCGCGATGACCGGCATCGGCGTCGAAGACACCCTCAAGGCGATCACCAAGCTGGTCCTCAACAACCTGTCCGCCAAGTACCGGCTCGACGAGGGCGCGACGATGGCATCCGGAGCGAAAGAGGCGCCGGCCGCGATACCCTTCGCGACCGCCGGCGCGACCGCCTCCTCACGGGCGGATCCGCCCGCCCGGTCCGAATCCCCGGCCCGGCGCGCCTCGGACCACCCGCACCGCGCCACAGCACCGCCGGAAGATCGGGCCCTCGACGCCCTCGATTCAGCGGGCTTTGGCGAATCCGACGACGAGGAGGTGATCGACCTCGTCGACGAGGTTCCCGCCGAGGAGCCGGTGCAGGTGGAGCCGATCACGCTCGACGACGAGATCCTCGAGGAGATCGACGAGGAGCCGGTCCGGATAGCAGGCAGGCCGGAGCCCGTTCGCGAGACCCCGCACCGCCCGCCCTTGCTGCCCGTTCCCACGCCGGGCCCGCGCGCCGTCGTGGCCTCGGGGGCGCTCGCCATCGAGTCCGACCCTCTGGAGGAAGATCCGATCGACCTCGGTGATCCTCTTGAGGACGAGGAGCCCGCGGTCCCGCAGGCCGTGTCGGCGGGGTCCCTGCGACCCGGCCAGGAGCGCGAGATCGAAGTGCCGATGCGCGTCGAGATCGACGGCAGGACCCTCACCATCCAGCTCAGGCTCAAGATCCGACTCTCCTGATGCCCTCCGGTTCCTCCGCCGAGGCACCCGCTTCCGGCGCGCTGCAGGGACCGGCGGAGCGGATACCCGTGCCGTCGCCCCGGTCGCCCCTCCGGCCGGCGCCGGAGCAACGGGAGATGCTCCTCATCGCGGGCCTGGCGTTCTTCCTCAACCTCGTCCCGGGGACCGGACTGCAGTGGGCCAGCGCCCGATGGGGTCTGGCCTTGAGCCAGGCGCTGTTCATCGCCGGACCGACGGCGCTAGGCATCCGCTGGTTCTACCTCGATCCGGCCGCGGTCCTGCCGTGGCGCCGGCCGCGTGCCTCCGAGATCGCGGCGGCGCTCGTCGGGACCCTCGGCCTGAACCATCTCCTGACGCTCTACGGCGCGTGGCAGGATCGGGTCTTTCCAACCCCGGACGTGCTGCGGACGCTCTTCGACGGCCTGTTCGTCTATCGGGGTCCGATCGATTTCGTCCTGCTGCTGGCCGTCTTCGCGCTCCTGCCGGCGGTCTGCGAAGAGATGCTGTTCCGAGGCTTTCTGCAGAGCGGACTGGTGCACCTCCTGGAGAAGCCGGGCATGGGAATCGTCGCCTCGGCCGTCCTCTTCGGCCTGTTCCATCTGGACCCCTGGCGGTTCGTGGGGATCACCGTCCTGGGGCTTTTTCTCGGCTACCTGCGCCACGCGACCGGGAGCCTCCTGCCTTGCGTCGTGGCGCACGCCACTAACAACATCGTGTCCGTCAGCCTGGCGGCGGCCGGGCGCCTGGAGGAGGGCCGGGTGCCCGGATCCGCCCTCACGGCCGTCGTGGCGATCCTGCTCGTGGGCGCTGCGCCGCTGCTGCTGCGACCCGGACGGCCGCCCAGAGACTCCGCCGTCAGCGTGCTATAATCCGCCCCCGTTCGGACGGGAGACGAAGGTCTCGCCGATCGACGAGCCGCCAGGAGGACTTCTCTCATCATGATGCCGCGTGTTGTTTGCCTCGCCTCGATCCTGGCGCTCTGCGCCGTCACGGTGATCCCGGGACAGGAAGCGCCGCAGGAGGGGGCGCCCCTGTTCACGGCCTATCCCTCGTATGGCGCCAAGTTCGACATCGGCACCGAGAAGTTCTCCCTGATCACCAACATGCTCGTCTACAACATCAGCGGGACGACGGTCACCGACGTGACCTTCAAGCAGACCTATCCCGAGGGCGTGTCGGTGAAGGAGACCTACCAGCGCGACGTCGGAACGGAGGCGACGGGGGAGCAGTCCTCGGCGCGGCGTGTCGAAGGCAACGCCTTCCTCGCAAGCATCCAGACCTGGAAGCACCGGCAGTACGTGGTCATCTTCAACGAGCTGCAGATGGCCCGGCGGCTCAACCAGATCACCTTCCCGGGCATCGAGGTCAACTACACCGATGCTCAGGGCCAGCGCCAGACGACCAGGCTCCAGGACAACACCGAAGACCTGTTCATCTACTCGAACGTCGTCGGCGGCCTGAAGCGCTTCCTGACGAAATACAACAACATCGTCTTCGACTTCGAGAAGGCCGCGCCGAACCGCAAGGAATGGGAGTTCGCGCCGATCGCCGCGAGCGCGAAGGGGCGGTTTCCGACCGGGGTCATCGGGACCTTCCCCGGTTCGGATCAGTACAGCGGCTACTTCCGCATCCGTACGGGGCCGCCGGGTGACACCATCCAGCTCCTGGTCGTCTACAACCAGACGGAGAAGAAAGACAGGGTGGCCAGCCAGGACGCCCTCCTGAAGAACCTGCGCAACTACCTCCGGTGGTGCGGCGAGTTCGACTTCCAGGAGGGGCTCAAGGTCGAGCAGGTCAAGTGGAAGAAATACTCGGACACCTGGCACGTGAGCGGCCGCTGGAAGGACACGATCAAGAACCGGCTCGGCGAGGGGCCGCTCGAAGCGCACGTCTTCTACGGCGCCTACGAGGACGTCGAGTACTACGTCCTCGGCCTGACGCACGGCCGCGCCCTCGGGGAGGCGAGTGCCACACCCAACCCGGAGAAGGAAGCCCAGCTCTCCGCCGAGATGAGCGCCCTCATCGACACCTTCAAGTCGGACATCAAGCCGCTCTCGAGCGATCGCCGCTAGCGGTCACCCTTCATCCTCACAGGAGACGCGCACGCACATGAAAAAGCCGGCCGACGTGTTGAAGCTCGTCAAGGACAACAACGTCAAAATCGTCGATCTGCGGTTCATGGACCTGCCGGGACTGTGGCAGCACTTCTCGGTGCCGGCCCATCAGCTCACCGAGGGGTCGTTCGAAGACGGTTTCGGCTTCGACGGCTCCAGCATCCGCGGCTTCCAGGCGATCAACGAGAGCGACCTGCTCGTCGTGCCGGACGCCGAGACGGCGTTCCTCGATCCGTTCACCGAGGTCCCGACCCTGGATCTGATCTGCAACGTCTTCGAGCCGATCACCAAGCAGCGCTACGCCCGGGATCCCCGCGCCATCGCGCAGCGCGCCGAAAGCTATCTCCAGTACGCGCGCATCGCCGACGTGGCGTACTTCGGCGCGGAGGCGGAGTTCTTCATCTTCGACGACGTGCGTTTCGACCAGAAGGCGAACTGCGGCTACTACTACGTCGACTCGGTGGAAGGGCAGTGGAACTCCGGCCGCGAGGAGGGCCCGAACCTCGGCTACAAGCCGCGCCACAAGGAGGCCTACTTCCCGGTCGCGCCCCACGATCACTTCCAGGACCTGCGCTCGGAGATGGTCCTGAATCTGGAGCGCTGCGGCATGATCGTCGAGGCGCACCACCACGAGGTAGCGACCGGGGGCCAGATGGAGATCGACGTGCGCTACAACAGCCTGTCGCGCTCCGCCGACAACCTCACGATCTACAAGTACGTCGTCAAGAACACGGCAATCCGCAAGGGACACACCGTCACCTTCATGCCGAAGCCGCTGTTCGGCGACAACGGCAGCGGCATGCACTGCCACCAGAGCCTCTGGAAGGGTGGCAAGAACCTGTTCGCGGGGGAGGGGTACGGTGGTTTCTCGGAGATGGGGATGCACTACATCGGGGGCCTGCTGAAGCACTCGGCGGCGCTGGCGGCGATCATCGCCCCGACGACGAACTCCTACAAGCGACTCACGCCCGGGTTCGAAGCCCCCGTCAACCTGGCCTACTCGCGCCGCAACCGCTCCGCCGCCATCCGCATCCCGATGGTCTCCGCCAATCCGGCGGCCATCCGCCTCGAGTACCGGCCGCCCGATCCGTCCTGCAACCCCTACATGGCGTTCGCGGCCATGCTGATGGCGGGTCTCGACGGGATCGAGAAGAAGATCGACCCCGGCAAGCCCTTGGACAAGGACATCTACAGCCTGGGACCTCAGGAGCTGAAGAACGTGCCCTCGCTGCCGGGCTCGCTCGATGTGGCGCTGCGGCATCTGGAGGAGGACCACTCCTTCCTGCTCAAGGGGGACGTGTTCACCGAGGATCTGATCAGCCTCTGGATCGACTACAAGCGGGAGCGGGAGGTCAATCCGATGCGCCTGCGCCCGCACCCTTACGAGTTCGCCCTCTACTTCGATATCTAGAAACCCGTCCGGGACCCGGCGCTCGCCCGCCGACCGCGCGCCGGGGACGGGCCCCAAGGAGGGGCGCGTGACGGCTCCCGGTGCCGAGGCGGCGCTGGCCGCGCATCTCCCGCCCGAGGAGGCGGCCCGGCTGGCCGCCTATTTCGAGCGCCTCCCCGACCCCGAAGGCGCGCTGCGCGCTTTCGAGCGCCTGGCCGCGGGTGGCGATCTGCCCCGCGATCCCCAGTCGCTCCACGCTCTCGCCACGCTGGCCGGCTGCAGTCCCTACCTCGGCGGCCTGCTCCGACAGCACCCGGACTTTCTCGAAGCCGTGTCCGCTTCCGATCCGGCCCGCGGGCTGCCGTCGCGCGAGGATCTGGAGGAGGAGCTGGCCCGGTTCCAGTTCAGCCACTCGCAGAGCTCCATGCCGGTCGTGCTGCGCCGCTTCAAGCAGCGGGCCTTGCTGCGCATCGCCCTGGCCGATCTGCAGCGCACGGCCGACCTGCCGACGGTGACGCGGGCGCTGTCGCTGCTCGCCGATGTCCTGCTGGACAAGGCCGTGCGCGAGGCGCGCGCGCCGCTCGAGGCGCGTCACGGAAAGCCGGCCTACAGGAACGATCGCGGCGACCTGGAGGAGGCGGGTTTCGTCGTCATCGGCCTGGGCAAGCTGGGCGGCGAGGAGCTCAACTACAGCAGCGACATCGACATCCTCTATCTCTTCGGCCGCGACGGCGAGACGCTCGGAGGCGGCTCCGGGGAAGCCGGCCGAGTGAGCAACCGCGAGTTCTTCGCCCGCCTGGCCGCCGAGGTGACGCGCCTCATCGGCGGGCAGGAGTCCGAAGGGGACGTGTTCCGCGTCGACCTGAACCTGCGGCCCGGAGGACGGGACGGCGATCTGGTCCTGTCGCTCGGAGCCGCGGCCGCGTACTACCGCAACTGGGCCGATCCGTGGGAGCGCCAGGCCCTCCTCAAGGCGCGTCCCGTCGCCGGGGATCTCGATCTCGGCCGGCGCTTCGTGGCGGCGATCGAGCCGCTGGTCTACTCGCTGCAGCCGGATCCGTACCTGGCTGTCGAAATCGGCGCCATGAAGGACCGGATCGACGCACAGCTCAGCGAGCAGGGACATTCCGAGCGGGACGTCAAGCTCGGCCGGGGAGGCATCCGCGAGCTGGAATTCTCCGTGCAGGCGCTGCAGCTGCAGCGCGGCGGCGCCGACCCGTGGCTGCGGCAGGGGAACACGCTTCTGGCCCTGCACCGCGTGACGGAGCGTGGGCTCGTCGGCTTCGCCGAGTACGCCACGCTCGCGGAGGCCTACGTGTTCCTGCGCGACATCGAGCACCGGCTGCAGATCGGCGAGAACCGCCAGACGGCGCTCCTGCCCGCGGACCTCGCGGGCTGCCGGGGCCTGGCCCGGGCGCAGTGGCTGACGGCCCCGCCCCGCGGGGACGAGGTGCAGGCTCTGGCCGACGCGCTGGAGCGACATCGGGCGACCGTGCGCTCGTTCTACGACTCGGTGATCGGGCGGGCCGCCCAGGTTGCGTTCCAGGAGGACACGACCGATATCCTGCTCGACCGTCTCGACGAGCCCGCCCTGCTGCGGCGGCTGCGGCACGCCGGGCTTCCGGATCCGGAAACGCTCCTCAAGCCCGTCCAGTCGCTGCGGCGGCTGCTGCAGCCGGCCCTCCTGAGCGGGGATCTGTCGCACGCTCTCCGCCGCGCCGGGCCCCTCCTGATGCTCGCGGCGCTTAAGAGCGGGAGTCCCCGTCGCGCCCTGGCCAATCTCGAGCGGCTGTTCTCGTCGCTTCTGGCCGAGCCGGAGAGCCTGCGCCGGTTCCTCGAGCATCGCGAGCTGTTGTCGCCGACCGTCAGGATGCTGGGCCGGAGCGATCTTCTGGCCGGTCTCCTGATCCGCCAGCCCGGCATCCTGAGGACGATCGAGGACCGGGCCCGTCTCGTGCACACGCCGGGCCCCTCCGAGCACCGCGCGCTGCTCCTCGAGGCGGCGCGCTCGGACGGGGATCTCCGCGCCCGATCCGGCGCGCTCCGTCGCAGCCATCAGGCGGCTCTCGCCACCATCGCGCTCCGGGACATCAACCACCAGGCGACCGTGCGCGAGGTGGTGAAGAGCCTGTCGAGCCTGGCCGATGCCGCGGTCGAGGCGGCCCTCGAGCTGGCTCGCGCCTCCGACGCCTCCGCGGAGCGGGCCGGGCTTCCGATCGCGGTCCTCGGGCTGGGCCGCCTCGGTTACCGGGAGATGGACTACGGGTCCGACGTCGACCTGGTGTTCGTCCACGATCCCGGCGGGCGCGACACGGCTGAGGAGCGGGCGCAGGCCAGCCGGCTCTGCGAGACCGTGGTGCGAGTCCTGTCGACCTTGAGCCGCGACGGCCAGCTCTACCGGGTCGACCTGCGCCTGCGGCCCTCCGGGAGCAAGGGCGAGCTCGTGCTCTCGCCCGCGGGCCTCCTGGCCTATTTCCAGACGGAAGCCGACACCTGGGAGATGCAGTCTTTCCTGAAGGCGCGGGCCGTCGCCGGCGACCGATCGCTCGGCGAGAGCGTCGTCGCGTCCGTCGAGAGGGCCATCCTTGAACGCGCGGGATCCCTGGGAGAAGCCGATCTCAGGGCACAGGTGCGCGACATGCGCCGCCGGCTCGCCGACGCCGCCCGGAAGGCCACCGTGACCCGGCACCTGAAGCACGGCGCCGGGGGGATCGCCGACATCGACTTCATCGTCGAGTACCTGCAGTTGCGCCACGGCATCCCGGGCCCTCCCGACAAGGACACCCTGAGGCTCCTGACCCTCCTCCACGAACGCGCTCTCCTGGACGACGGGGCGCTCCGTTCGCTCTACGAGGGGTATCTCGTCCTGCGTTCCATCGACCACGCCCTGCGGCTGATCCATGGGCAGCCCGTGGGCCCCGTCCCCTCCGATCAGGCCCGCCTGCGTGAGCTGGCGACAGCACTCGACCCGTCGGCGGACGCGACGAGGGCCGCGGAGGACCTGGATCGGAGCCTGGAGGAGAGGATGCGCGGCGTGCGGACGACCTACGAAACCCTGATCCCGGCGTGAGGCCGGCTTTTTCAGCGCACCTCGAAGCGCGCTTCCAAAGGCGTGGACACGTTGCCGGCGCGATCGGTCGCGACCACCCGCAGGTGGTGCCAGCCGGGTTGCAGGACGGGCGCCGCGAAGGGCCTCGCCGTGTGGCGGTCCGGATCGAACTCCGATTCGAGGGGCGCGCCATCCAGGACGAAGGAGACACCGTCCGGACCCAGACCCTTTCCGATCTCTTCAATCTGCGCCAGGATCTCG
>DASRJX010000027.1:0-5963 GCA_035649235.1 Candidatus Cryosericum sp. | reverse complement strand
ACGCCATGCTGGTCGAGCGGCTCGGCGAGCCCGTGGCGGTCGTGCCAGGGAGCCGGGCCAATTTCAAGATTACGACACCGGAGGACCTGGCGCTGGCGGAGGCGATCCTGAGATCAGGCGATGGATCGGCCGTCGGTGGCTGAGCGTCGCGACGGGCGGCGGCCGGCGACCGGCGCCCCGTTTCGCGTCGGCTGCGGGTTCGACGTCCACCCGTTCGACCCACGGCGGCGTCTGGTGCTGGGAGGCGTGCGGTTGAAGGGCGGCGCCGGACTGCGCGGCCACTCCGACGCCGACGTCCTGGCGCACGCCGTCTGCGACGCTCTCCTGGGGGCGATCGGCCTTCCGGACATGGGGATCCGCTTCCCCGCCTCCGATCCGCGGCACGCGGGACGGAGCAGCCTCGCCTTCCTGCGCGACGTCATGCGCGAGGCGAGGGGGCGCGGCTTCCGGCTGGGCAACCTGGACACGGTCCTGCTGGCGGAGACGCCGCGCCTCGGTCCGCACCTCCAGGCGATGCGCCGCCGGCTGGCGAAAGCACTCGGCTGCGACGCGGGGGACGTCTCCGTCAAGGCGAAGCGCTTCGAAGGGCTGGGAGCCATCGGACGCCGGGAAGGGATCGCCGCGCAGGCCGTGGTCCTCCTTCTGCTGGTCCGCCCGGAGCCGGGGCCGGCGCGCCGATGAGCGGCCCCTCTCCCCGGGTCCGCTTCGCTCCCTCGCCGACCGGGGCCCTGCACGTCGGCAACGCGCGCACCGCCCTGTTCAACTGGCTGTTCGCCCGAAAGCACAACGGCGTCTTCGTCCTGCGCATCGAGGACACCGACAGGGAGCGCTCGACCCCGGCGCACGAGGCGCAGCTCCTGGAGAACATGAGGTGGCTCGGCCTCGGCTGGGATGAAGGGGTCGAGGTGGGCGGTGGGTTCGGGCCGTACCGTCAGTCGGAGCGCACGGCTTCGTATCGCGACCGGGCGGAGGATCTCGTGGCCCGCGGCCTCGCCTATCCCTGCTTCTGCGGCCTGTCGCTCCTCGAGGAGGAGCGCGCGCGCAAACGCGAGGCAGGCCAGGCTTCGCTCTACTCCGGCCGCTGCCGGGCCCTCGGGCGGCAGGAGGCGAGGCTCCGCCGGGAGCGCGGGGACCCGTCCGCCCTGCGCCTCGACGTGGCCGCCGTCGCGGGCACAAGCGAGGTGGTGGAGTTCGAGGACATCGTCAGGGGGACGATCCGGTTTCCCGTGTCGCAGATCGGCGATCACGTCCTGCTGCGGCGGGACGGTTCGCCGGCCTACAACTTCGCGGTCGTGGTCGACGATCTGGCGATGCGGATCACGCACGTCATCCGCGGCGACGACCACCTGTCGAACACGCCGCGGCAGATCCTGACTTATCAGGCGATGGGCGCGCCATCCCTCCCGGCCTTTTCCCACCTGCCGCTGATCACGGCGCCCGGCGGGGCGCCCCTCAGCAAGAGGGAAGGCGCGGCCTCGGTCGACGCCTTCAGGGAGGCGGGCTATCCGCCGGAGGCGCTCCTGAACCATCTGGCGCTCCTCGGCTGGTCGGCCCCGACCGGCGCCGACTTCCTGAGCCGCGAGGAGCTCATAGCCACGTTCGACCTGGGGCGCGTCTCGAAGGCCCCGGCGGTCTTCGACCAGCAGAAACTCGACGCCCTCTCGATGCGCCACATCGCCCGCATGGCGCCGGAGATCCTGGGGCCGCCAGCGGTCGAGCACCTGGTCCGGGCCGGCCTGCTCCGCCTCCCCGTGACCCCGCCGGTCTCGACGTGGGTCGAGCGGCTGGCGGCGCTCTATTCCGAGAGGCTGGCGCGTTTCGCCGATCTGCCTCGGGAGACGTCGCTCGTCTTCGAGTTCGAGGTCCAGGCATCCCTCGGCGATCCAGAGGTCCGGGAGGCGCTCCACGAGGCGCGATCGCGATCCGTCATCGAGACGGCGCTCGCGCACCTCCCGGAAATCCCGCTGACGGCGTCCGCGTTCCAGGCCCTGGCGACGGAGGTGAGGCGCCGGACCGGCGCCAAAGGGAGGGACCTGTACCATCCGATCCGGGTCGGATTCACGGGACGGGCTTCGGGGCCCGAGCTCGTCCGCCTCCTGCCGCTCCTCGACGAGGGGAGCCGCCTCGACCTTCCGAGGCCGGTGGTCTCGTGCGGCGACAGGGCGCGCGGGTTGCTCGGGGCGACCTCAGGAACCGGCGCATGAGCCAGTGGATCCATGGGCTTCACGCCGTGCTCGAGGCCCTGCAGGCCACGCCCGGGAAGGTCCAGAGGGTCGTGGCGACGAGCGGGCGGGAGGACGCCCGGCTGCGGGAGGTGCTCGAGGCGGCCCGGCGGGCGAGAATCCCCGTGCTGCGCCAGCCGCTGCGCGCGGTCGACCGCCTGGCCGGATCCGGCGCCAGCCATCAGGGGATCGTGGCTCTCATCGCGGAGGCGGGCTACGCCGACGCCGAGCAGGTCCTCGAGCAGGCCGGACAGCCGGCGCTCCTCCTGGTTCTCGACGGTGTGGAGGATCCTCATAACCTCGGAGCGGTCATCCGGTCGGCGGCGGCTTTCGGGGCGGGCGGCCTCTTCCTGCCGGCCCACCGGGCGGCGGGCCTCTCCCCGGGCAGCCTGAAGGCCTCCGCCGGCACCGCCCTGCGCTTTCCGGTGGCGCGGCTCGCGAACGTCGTCGCCTTCCTGGAGAGGCTCAAGGAGCGAGGCATCTGGGTGATCGGACTGGCCGAGGGGGGGAATCCTATCTGGGGCGGATTTGACCTGAAGTTGCCCGTGGCCCTGGTCCTCGGGGCGGAGGGGAAGGGGTTGAGGAGGCTCGCCCGGGAGCACTGCGACGCCATCCTGGGGATCCCGGTCGGCCCCGGCTCGGCCTCCCTCAACCTGTCGGTGGCCGCGGGGGTGGCCCTGTTCGAGGCGATCCGGCAGCGTCGTGCCAAGGAGTGATAAGTGATATGGGAGAAGGTCTTGCAGCGAAAAGAGATCGTGTGATAGCATTTCGCGCTTTCCAGGCTGGCGTAGCTCAGGGGTAGAGCAGCTGATTTGTAATCAGCGGGTCGGGGGTTCAAATCCCTTCGCCAGCTCCACGCCCGCGGGAACAGGGTTCACGCGAGGGCTGGCGCGGCGAGAGGATCCGATTGTGTGCGGGGAGATTCCCGAGTGGTCAAAGGGAGCAGACTGTAAATCTGCCGCCTATGGCTTCGGAGGTTCGAATCCTCCTCTCCCCACCAGCGGAGGACATGCGGGATTAAGGAGCGGCCGTAACGCGGCGCGCGGGCGCCGTCGCGTTGTGGCCGTCGGCGGCGGAGCGGGAGTAGCTCAGGGGTAGAGCGTCAGCCTTCCAAGCTGAGGGTCGCGGGTTCGAATCCCGTTTCCCGCTCCAGCGCGAGTGCGAGGTCGCCCACGTGGCTCAGTGGTAGAGCACCTCCTTGGTAAGGAGGGGGTCACCGGTTCGATCCCGGTCGTGGGCTCCACGCTCCGACCGCGGGGCGCTTCGGTGCTGTGCGCGCCCCGCTCACGCGGACCGGTCGACAACACGGACAGGCTAGGCGAAGGCGCGGCGGCCTTTCGGCCGCGCCGCAACGCTGGAGGAGCGAGATGGGGAAGGAGAAATTTCAGCGGACGAAACCACACGTGAACGTGGGGACGATCGGGCACGTCGATCACGGCAAGACGACGCTGACGTCGGCGATCACGATGGTCTTGAACAAGAAGTTTCCGAAGATTCTGGTGCGGTCGTTCGATTCGATTGACAACGCTCCGGAGGAGCGGGAGCGGGGGATCACGATCGCGACGGCGCACGTGGAGTACGAGACGGACGCGCGGCACTATGCGCACGTGGACTGTCCGGGGCACGCGGACTACGTGAAGAACATGATCACGGGCGCGGCGCAGATGGACGGAGCGATTCTGGTGGTGTCGGCGGCGGACGGGCCGATGCCGCAGACGCGGGAGCACATTCTGTTGGCGCGGCAGGTGGGCGTGCCGCGGATCGTGGTGGCGTTGAACAAGGTGGACGCGGTGGACGACAAGGAGTTGCTGGACCTGGTGGAGCTGGAGGTGCGGGAGTTGCTGAAGAGCTACCAGTTCCCTGGGGACGAGATCCCGGTGGTGAAGATCTCGGCGTTGAAAGCGATGCAGGGGGATGCGGAGGCGCAGAAGGGGATCCTGGCGCTGATGGAGGCGGTGGACAAGTACATCCCGATTCCGGAGCGTCCGGTGGACAAGGCGTTTCTGATGCCTATTGAGGACGTGTTTTCGATTTCGGGTCGCGGGACGGTGGTGACGGGCCGGGTGGAGCAGGGGAAGGTGAAGGTAGGGGAAGAAGTGGAGATCGTCGGGATCCGGCCGACGTTCAAGCGGGTGGTGACGGGCGTGGAGATGTTCAAGAAGCTGCTCGACGAGGGGATGGCGGGGGACAACGTCGGGCTGCTGCTGCGGGGGACGGAGAAGGAGGAAGTGGAGCGGGGGCAGGTGGTGTCGAAGCCGGGGAGCATCACGCCGCACACGAAGTACAAGGCGGAGGTGTACATCCTGACGAAGGAGGAGGGCGGACGGCACACGCCGTTCTTCAACGGGTACCGGCCGCAGTACTACTTCCGGACGACGGACGTGACGGGAGTGGCGACGCTGCCTTCGGGTGTTGAGATGGTGATGCCGGGGGACAACGTCGCGCTGGAAGTGGAGCTGATCACGCCGATCGCCATGGACAAGGGCCTGCGGTTCGCCATCCGTGAGGGCGGCCGCACCGTCGGCGCCGGCACCGTCACCGAGATCATGGCGTAGGGGACCTGCGATGCGCGACCTGATCACGTTCCAGTGCTCGCAGTGCAAGCGCCGGAACTATGTCTCGACGAAGAACCGTAAGAAGACGACCGAGAAGCTGGAGTTCCGGAGGTTCTGCCGCTTCTGCCGGGCGCACACGCAGCACAAGGAGACGAAGTAGGCGGACCGGGGCGGCGGGGCACCGGGCTGCAGGCCAGTAGCTCGAACGGCTAGAGCGCCGGTCTCCAAAACCGGATGTTGGGGGTTCGAATCCCTCCTGGCCTGCCAGCACGTGACGAAAGGGCGGAGTACCAGTGGAGAACGGGGACACCGGGAGATGGTGGTTGCGGGCGCGGTCCTTCCTGACCGACGTGCGGGGGGAACTCAAGCGCACCACCTTCCCCTCGAAGACGGAGGTCCAGGGGACGACCGCGGTCGTGGTCATCACGATATTCGTGTTCGCCGCCTACCTGTACGTCGTCGACACGTTCCTGTTCCACGTCATTGAGTGGATCTTCAAACTGTCGGGGTGAGGTCGCCGGGTGACCATGTCGAAGCAGTGGTACATCGTGCACACCTATTCCGGCTACGAGAACAAGGTGCGGGAGAGCCTGAAGCAGCGCGCCGAGGCCCTGGGGATGCACGAGGCCATCGGCGAGGTGCTGATCCCCACCGAGGATGTCGTGGAGATGCGCGACGGCAGCCGGGTGATTTCCAAGAAGAAGTTCTTCCCGGGCTACGTGCTGATCAACATGGAGCTGAACGACGCCACCTGGCACGTGGTCAAGAACACGCCGAAGGTGACCGGGTTCGTCGGCTGCGCCACCTCCCCGGTCCCCCTCACCCAGGAGGAGGTCGACCGGATCATCAACCAGGTCTCCGTGGCGGCGGAGAAACCGAAGCCAAAGTTCCAGTTCCAGCGGGCGGATTCGGTGCGCATCGTCGACGGTCCGTTCTCCAACTTCCAGGGCGTCGTCGACGAGGTGAACAACGACCGCGCCACGGTGAAGGTCATGGTGACCATCTTCGGGCGCCCCACGTCGGTGGAGCTCGACTTCCTGAAGGTCGAGAAGCTGTAGGAGAGTAGGCGGACATGGCCAAGAAAATCGTCGGCTTCGTGAAGCTCCATATCCCAGCGCGGGGCCGACGGGCGGGGCCAGCAGGGCGTCAACATCATGGACTTCTGCAAGGCGTTCAACGCGCAGAC
>DASRJX010000026.1:0-50235 GCA_035649235.1 Candidatus Cryosericum sp. | reverse complement strand
CGCCAGATCGCGGGCCAAGCGCTCCTGCGCTGGCCGCATCAGGGCACAGTGGAAAGGCGCGCTCACGGGCAGTTCCACGACCTTGCGGGCCCCGCGGCCCCGGGCGATCTGCGCCAGCCGGCGCACCGCCTCCGCCGTTCCCGCCACGACCGTCTGATCCGGAGCGTTGTGATTCGCGGGGGCCAGGACCTCCCCCTGGGAGGCCTCCTTGCAGAGCGCCTCCACGGTGTCCAGCGGGACTCCCAGGACGGCGGCCATCGCTCCCTCGCCCGCCGGAACCGCCTCCTGCATGTACTCGCCGCGGCGCCTCACCGTGCGGACGGCGTCCTCGAGGTCGAGCGCGCCGGCGGCCACCAGGGCGGAATACTCGCCGAGCGAGTGCCCGGCGGCGCACGCCACCTGGGCGGGGATGAGATCGGGTGCCACGGCGCGGAGCGCCGCGAGCAGGGCCAGGCTGGTCGTCAGGATCGCCGGCTGGGTCGTGGCGGTCAGCTTCAGCGCCTCCTCCGGCCCGTCGAAGCAGACGCCGCTGAGCGCGAATCCGAGCGCCCGGTCGGCACGATCGAAGACCGCCTTCGCCTCGGGGTGCCGGGCGCAGACCGAGCGGCCCATGCCGACCACCTGAGAGCCCTGGCCGGGAAAGAGGAGCGCCAGGCGCGGGAGGTCCTTCACCCGCCCCACCGGACGGCCGACGCGCCCCACGTCAAGCCGGTGCCGAACGCGGTGAACAGCACGACGTCCCCCGACTTCAGCCGCCCCTGTCGCACCGCCTCGTCGAGCGCCACCGGAATCGAGGCGGCCGCCGTGTTGCCGACCCGTTCGATGTTGACGAAGACCTGGTCCTCGCGCAGCCCGAGGCGGCTTCCGACGGCATCGATGATCCGCCGGTTCGCTTGATGCGGGATGAACAGGTCGATGTCGCCGGTCGCGAGACCCGCTTTCTGCAGCACGTCGCGCGACATCTCCTCCATCGATCGCACCGCCATCTTGAAGGTCTCGTTCCCCTTCATCTTGATGTAGTGCCTCCTGTCGGCGATGGTCTTCTCGGAGGCTGGCTCGCGGGTGCCGCCGGCGGGGACGTGGATGTAGTCGGCCAGCGAGCCGTCGGCGCGCAGTGCCGTGGCCAGGACGCCATAGGGCGCCTCGCCGGCGGACAGGACCGCCGCCCCGGCCCCGTCGCCGAACAGGACGCAGGTGGTCCTGTCCGTCCAGTCGACGTACTTGCTCAGGACCTCGGCGCCGATCACCAGGACGTTCCGGTACTGAGGCGAGGCCAGGAAGCGCTCCGCGACCGCCAGGCCGTAGAGGAATCCGGTGCAGCCGGCGGCCAGGTCGAAGGCGGCCGCGTTCGCGGCTCCCAGCTGGTCCTGGATGATGCACGCGGTCGACGGGATTGGCATGTCGGGCGTGACGCTGGCGCAGATCAGCAGGTCGAGATCGGCGGCCGTGACGCCCGCGGCCTCGAGCGCCTGCCGCGCCGCCAGCGTGGCGAACTTGGACATCGGCTCTTCCGCAGAGGCGACGCGCCGCTCGCGGATGCCGGTCCGGGAGGTGATCCACTCGTCCGAAGTGTCGACCATGCGCGCCAGATCGGCGTTGGACATGACGCCCTCCGGCAGCGAGGACCCGGTGCCGCGGATCACCGCGCGGCGGGCGCCTTCGCTCACGCGGGGCTCCCGGGGTGCACGGCGCCCGCGCCGGCCTGGGCGCGAGGCTCGCGCGGGGCCAGCGTCGCGATCTCGTCGTGGATGCGATCGTTGACCCGGTGCCGGTTGAATTCGATCGCCACGCGCACGGCATTCCGGATCGCCCTGGACGACGATCCGCCGTGGCAGACGATCGCCGTCCCCCGCACGCCCAGCAGCGGCACGCCACCGTACTCCGCGTAGTCCACCTTGCGCCGGAAGGAGCGGAAGGCGGGAGCCGCCAGGAGATATCCGATCTTGGCCAGGAGCGACTTGGAGACCTCGGCCTTCATGAAGTGGAGGAGGGCCTCGGCGGCGCTCTCGACCGCCTTCAGGGAGACGTTGCCGATGAACCCGTCGCACACGATCACGTCGGCCTTGCCGTTGAAGATGTCCCGGCCCTCGACATTACCGATGAAGTTGAGGGGCATGTCCTTGAGGATCCGGAAGGCTTCGCGCGTCACCTCGTTTCCCTTCCCCTCTTCCTCCCCCACGCTCATCAGGCCGACGCGCGGGACCGGCAGCCCGAGGACCTCGCGTGCGTAGAGGTGTCCCATGACGGCGAACTGGACGAGGTGCACCGGACGGCAGTCGACGTTGGCGCCGACGTCGAGCCAGACGGACGGGCCGGTGAGGTTGGGGACGACGGCGCACAGGGCCGGCCTCTCGACCCCCTCGAGGACGCCGCACAGCACCTTGACGGTGGTCATCACCGCGCCCGTGTTGCCGGCGCTCACAACGCCCTGCACCTGGCCGTCACGCATGAGGCTGGAGGCGACGTGGATCGACGAGTCCTTCTTGCGCCGGAAGGCATTCACCGGCGACTCGTCCATGCCGACCGTTTCCGAGGCGTGCTCGATGGTGATGGGAAGGCCGGCGGTCTTGTGGCGCTGCAGCTCGGCTTCGATCTCGGGGCGCTGTCCAACCAGGACGACCGGCACGCCGAGCTCCCGGGCCGCCTTCACGGCGCCGGCCACGGGGTGCGCCGGGGAATGGTCGCCGCCCATGGCGTCGATGGCTACCGGTCGTTCCATCCCTGGCTCGTCGAGGAGTGGTTAGGCCTCGGACCCTTCGATGACCTCCCGCCCCTTGTAGTACCCGCAGTGAGGGCAGACCCGGTGCGGCAGTCTGGCCTCATCGCAGTTCGGGCAGCGGGACAGCGCCGGGCGGCTGAGACTGTCGTGCGCGCGGCGCTTATCGCGGCGGGCGCGGGAGTGACGGCGTTTCGGGTTCGGCATTGGCGTGCGTTCCTGTCAAGCTCTAGAGGAGCTTCTTGAGTGCGGCGAGGCGCGGATCCGCGCCTCGCTCGGTCGAACATCCGCAGGCCTGCGTGTTGCGATTCGCCCCGCACTGAGGGCACAACCCACCGCAATCCTCGCGGCAGAGCGGCTTCAACGGCAGGCCGAGGAGAATCTGCTCGGCGAGCAGGTCGTCGAGACCGATGCGCGCCCCGTCGAAGTGGACCACGGTGATGCTGTGCTCGTCAACCCGGCTCTCCCCCGCCCCGGCGGCCTCTGGCTCCGCCGTGTACTTCAGATCGAAATGCAGGTCGAGCGGCAGACGGTACGTCTCCAGACAGCGACTGCAGAGGAGCGTCGCGACCGTCTCGATGTCGCCCGAGAACGCGACCTCCTCGCCGTCCTTGTGCAACTCGCCGCTCAAGTGGACCGATGACACCGCCACCCGATCCTCCCCCTCCTTGGGGAGTGGAAGGGTGCAGGGGAGGTCACGATCCACGACCATCCCCTCGGGACCTATCTCCTTTACTTCTATATACATGGGTATCGATCCCAGGGGGTCGCGCGAATTATACCACGGGCGTCGTCGCTGTCAACGGTGGGTCGCGGCCCGGGTTCCCGGGCGGCGCAGCACGGACAGGGCGGGCTTGTGAACGAGCCCGGTTCAGCTCTTTCCGGACGGGAGGTCCTTGAGCGCCTGGCAGGCCTGGGCGTGCGAGGGCAGGATGGCGATCGCCTTCTCGAACTGCTTGCGGGCCTTGCCGAAGAGACCGTTCTTTTTGTAGAGCTCGCCGAGGAACACGAAGTGGTTGGCGTTGAAAGGCTCGAGCTCGGTCGCCCGGATCAGGGCGGCCTCGGCACGACGCTGCCAGCGGTGGTCCGGATTGAGCGCCAGGGCCTGGCCGAGCAGGCTGTGGATGGCGGCCTCGTCGTCGTGATGGGTCTGGGCGAACTCGCAGTAGCGGATGCAGTTGTAGATGTCGCCCAACTTCCAGTGGTCGCGCGCCTTGGCGAAATAGCGCTCCGCCATCTGCCGGCGCACTTCCTCGACCGACTGATTCTCCGTTTTGCTGAGCTCCTTGCGCTTGCCGGTCACGTCATACTCCGTGGCGGAGGCCCGCTCCCCCGGCGCCTGGGCCTGGCGGGCCTCCAGGGCTCGTGCCCGGAGCGCGAGAAAGCCCTCGAGCAGGCGTGCCTCGATGATCTGCAGCTCCTCTCTCAGATCGACCTGGACCCGCCGCAGGTAGCGCCCCGCGTCGTAGCGCTCCTTCTTCTGCTCGTACGCGCGTTTGATCTCGTCGGGGCCCGATCCGTCGCGGACGCCCAGCGTGGCGGCGGCATCCCCGGCGCAGCAGGTCTGGTAGAAGGCGTGGATCTCCTCCCGCTCGTTCTGTTCGCGGCGGCGCTTCTCGGCGTCGCCGCGCAACAGGAAGTCGCAGGTCAGGAGGCCCGTGCCGATGGGCGGATGGAACTGCGCCAGCCCCAGGATGAGCAGCCCGAACAGGAAGCGGGCCGCCACTTCCTCCTCCGAGGGAGGGAGCTGGGCCAGGACGTCGCGCGGCCGGGTCAGCCCGTCGATGCGCGACACCATGAAGCCCTCCGTGGGGGTCAGGCTGAGCTGTTCGAACGGCAGGTACTGATCGTCCGACAGCCGCACCGCACGTTCCTGGCGGAGCAGCGCCTGCTTCACGGCATCGAACCCGGCCATCGAGCGCAGCGCGCGGATGATCAGCTCGAGGCTCAGCATGACGTTCGTCGCGACGGGCCAGGGGGGAGCCTCTCCCTCCACGAAGTGGTACTCCAGTTCCTCCCAGCGGAACACCGAGGTCAGCACCTGCTGCGCCAGGTCCAGGACCGCCCGGGAGAGCCCCTCCGCCTGGACCGAGCCGCGGCTCAGGAGTGCCTGGGCGGCCCGACAGTCCTCGAGGCCCTTGAGCGACCTGGCTTCCTCGGCCCGGAGCAGGCCGCGCTGCGCCAGGAAGGCAGGCAGGCGCTCGTCCTCGATCGAGGACGTCGCCGCGGCGATCATGCCGCGCTCCAGGAAGATGCGCTTCTCGACTCCGCTGCGGCTGATGACGAGAGTGCCCGACCGCTCCTCGAGGTACAGGTTTCTCAGGATCTCCGACAGATCGGGAGGCGTGCCGTGCCCGCGGAGGTCCGGCGGGGCGGCGACGCTCGAGGTCGAAGCCGGCACGCGCCCTCCTCTAGGCGGCCGCCGAGGCGGCTCCGTGGCGCGGCAGGGAAATGTGCACGGTCGTTCCCTCGCCCGGGCGGCTCTTGACCCAGATCCGGCCGCCGTGCGCCTGGACCGCGAGGCGGCAGAAGGTCAATCCGAGCCCGGAATCGTAAGTCCGCCGGCGGCGATCGTCCGATTCGCCCGCCACGAACTTCTCGAAAATGTGAGGCTGCAGGTCCTCCGGGATGCCTTCCCCGTCGTCGCTGACCGTCATGACGATGTCACCGCCTTCGTCCTGCGCGCCGATCACGATGCGGCCGCCGCTCGGCGTGTGCTTGAAAGCATTGCTCAGCAGGTTGGCGAGGATGCGACCCAGAAGCTCCGGATCCGCGTCGACCGTCGGCAGGTTCTCCGGCACGGAGCTTTCGAGCCGGATGCCGTCCCTGGCACTCAGGCTCAGCAGCTCCGCCGACTGCTCCGCCACGATGCGCGCGAGGTCGACCGCCTGGCGCCGGAGCGGCATCTTATTCTCCTCCAGCTTGGCCACCTCCAGGATGTTCTGGATCATCCGCGCCATCTGACGGGCGCTGTCCTGGGTGCGCTGCAGCAGCTCGCCGAGCCGCGTGGGCGTCATCTGCGCGCGCTGCAGCTGCATGAGCTGGATGTTCCCCATGATGGCCGCGAGAGGGTTCTTCAGGTCGTGCACGACCATCTGGGTCATCGATTCCTTGAACCTCTGGATGACGAGGAGCTCGCTGTTGGCGGCCTCGAGCTCCTTCTTCTGGCGCTCGACCTCCTCCTGCAGCGCCCTGACGCGCAGGATCGATCGGACCTTGGCGAGCAGCTCCGTCCGGTTGATCGGCTTGCTCAGGAAGTCGTCCGCCCCGAGGTCGAGGCCCTGCACCTTGTCCTCCAGGGCGTTGAGCGCCGTGATCATGATGACCGGAAGGAGACGGGTTTCGTGGCGCTCGCGCAGGCGGCGGCAGACCTCGAACCCCGACAGGTTGGGCATCATGACGTCGAGGAGCAGGAGATCGGGGCGCTCCTCACCGATCATGCGCAGTGCCTCGTCGCCGTCGTAGGCGCGGAGGACTGCGTAGCCGTTCGATTTCAGGATCGACTCGACGAGGCGCACGTTGGGCTGATCGTCGTCGGCCACGAGGATTGTCGAGGACACCCGGGGAGCGCTCATCGGTTCCCCCTCATGCGTGATGCCGCGATCGGGCCGCGCGCGCCAGGCATCCCTCGACGGTGTCGAGGAACACGGCGGTGTCGATCGGCTTGGTGACGTACCCAACGCATCCTGCCTCCCGCGCCCTCTCCTCGTCCCCCTTCATGGCGTGCGCCGTGAGGGCGATCGCCGGAATGCCACGCGTCTCGGCGTCGTCCCGCAGACGTCGGGCGACCTCCAGCCCGTCCATGCCGGGGAGCTGGATGTCGATCAATATGAGACGCGGCCGCAGGAACTTCAAGGCGAGGAGTCCCTCCTCGCCGCTGGGCGAATGCGCCACACGATAGCCGCGCGACTCGAGCAGCTCCCGGACCAGCTTCAGGTTGGCCGGGTTGTCCTCGATCACGAAGACGAGATCGCCCTCCGCTCCCGGCGCGCTTCCCATGGCCGCGACCGTCCCTGGGACGCCCGGACTCACTCCCGGGTCCGTCGGAGACGCCGGGGGCCGCTCCGGGGCCGGGTCCTCCCGGTCGCGCGGGCGCAGCCCCGGCAGTTCGACGATGAACCGGCTTCCCGCCCCGGGTCGGCTCTCCAGCCGCACCTGTCCGCCGTGCATCTCCACGAACCGCCGCACCAGCGTCAGCCCCAGTCCCGTCCCCTGGTAGTGGCGGGAGAGGGAGCCGTCGACTTGCGTGAAGGGCTCGAAGATCCACTCCTGATCCTCCTCCCGGATACCGATACCGTTGTCCACGACGTCGATCACCAGTCGATCGCCCGCGCCCGTGGTCGAGAGGCGGACGCGTCCCCCCGACGGCGTGAATTTCACCGAGTTGCTGAGCAGGTTGGAGAGGACCTGCTTCACCTTGCTGCGGTCGGCGTGCATCGTGGCCCGCGGGTCCGCGACGCTCGCTACGAGATCGATCTGCTTGCGCGCCGCCTCGAGACGCAACAGCGCCATCGCCTCGTCCACGACGGGGCCCACCTCGAAGGTCTCGGGGATCAGACGCATGCGGCCCGCCTCGATCTTCGACAGGTCGAGGATGTCGTTGATCAGCCCCAGCAGGTGCCGGCCGCTCGAATGGATGTCGGCGGCATAACCGCGCTGGTCCTCCTCGAGGCGCCCGAAGGCCGGATCGAGGAGCAGCTCCGAGAACCCGATGATGGCGTTGAGCGGCGTCCGCAGCTCGTGCGACATGTTGGCGAGGAACTCGCTCTTGAGCCGGTTGGCGCGCTGCAGGGCGGTGTTCGAGTCCAGCAGTTTCTGGTTGACGATCTCGATCTCCTGTGTCCGTTCGCGCACCTTGCGCTCGAGATCGGAGTTCATCTGCTCGATGTCCTGGAGGTGCTGGCGCCGCTCGTCCAGCTTCTCGAGGTAGAGCTTGTACGAGTAGTAGATCAGGAGGCAGAAAGGCAGCGACAGGAGGAACGAGCCGATGCCGAACCGCTTCAGGAAGTAGGCCATCCCCAGCGCGAGCGAGCCGCCCGCCAGGAACGAGGGCGCCGACCACAGGAAGTTCTCCTGCCAGACGTCGAAGATGTTGAGGCGGTTCGCGAGGGTCACGACGCCGGAGATGCTGTAGGTGTTCGCGAGGTAGAAGACCAGCGTCGCCAGCATGAGCGCCACGATGGAGGATCCGCCCTCGACGCTCCCCGGCCGGCCGCCGAACGCCTGGTAGGTCTCGGCCGTCAGCCAGGTTGTGACGACGAACGAGGAGATGTTGAACAGGGCCCGGTAGGGGGTCATGCGCGGGGTGCGGAACAGGCACAGGCTCCCGATGCAGGTCATCGACACCAGGAGCGCCTCGCGCTCCCCGTACAGGATCATCGACGCGAGGATGAAGGGGTGGGAGATCGACATCTCCACCCGCAGGCCCAGATGGACGACGTGGGGGGCGACGAGGGCGCCGATGACCGCCAGCGCCATCAGCTCCGTCGTGAGGGCGAACCCGGGCGCCGGGAGGACCGTGAAGGCGATCACCGCCGCCGCCGCGGCGGTCGCGGCGATGTAGAGGATGACGCCCCGGTTCAGGTCGCGCACGGAGAGGACCCGATCAGTTGAACGGGTTGCCCCGGCCGATCTCGTGCTTCTTGAGCTTGCTGTAGAGGCTGCTCCGGTTGATGCCGAGCACGGAAGCCGCCAGCTTCTTGTTCCAGTTGCACTCGGCCAGGGTCTTCAGGATGTACAGCCGCTCGTGCTCGTGCAGAGACAGATGGAGCTCCGATCCGGAGCCGGGGCTCTCGCGCAGGTTGGGGGGCAGATCCGCTACCTCGATGCGCTCCCCCTTGGCCAGCACCACGGTCCTTTCGATGACGTTCTCGAGCTCGCGCACGTTGCCCGGCCACGCGTAACGCGTGAGCACCTCGAGGGCTCCCTCGCTGAAGCCGCGGATGCTCTTCCCGATTCGGGTGGCGAAGCGTTCCAGAAACTCCATCCCGAGGACGGGGACGTCCTCGATGCGCTCCCTGAGGGGCGGAATGTGGAGCGGGATCACGTTGAGCCGGTAGAACAGGTCGTTGCGGAAGCTGCCGCGCTCCATGCCCTCCTGGAGGTTCTTGTTGGTGGCCGCGATGACCCGCACGTCGACGTGGATCGTCTCCTCGCCGCCGACGCGCTCGAAGCGCCGCTCCTGGAGGAAGCGCAGGAGCATGAGCTGGGTCGCGGGCATGAGGTCCCCGATCTCGTCCAGGAACACCGTCCCCTGGTGCGCCAGCTCGAAGCGGCCCTTCTTCTGCTTCAGCGCTCCCGTGAAGGCCCCCTTCTCGTGCCCGAACAGCTCGGAGTGCAGGATCCCTTCCGAGTAGACGGCGCAGTTGGCCTCGACGAACGGACCCTCCGCCCGATGCGAGTTGTAGTGCAGGATACGGGCCACCAGCCCCTTGCCCGTCCCGCTCTCCCCCATGATCAGGACCGTGGAGTCGGTGGCGCACACTTCGTGGAGGAGGTCGTGGATCTGCTTCATGCGCGGGCTCTTGCCCAGGATGGCGGAGAAGGCATGCTGACCCTGCAGGCTGCGGCGGAGATCGGCGTTGCGGGCCCGCTCGCTCTGCAGGTCCTCGACGGTGCGCCGGCGCTCGGTGCCCAGCTCCTTGATGCGCGCGGCGCGCTCAGCCAGCGCGACGAGCTCGTCCGCCGACACCGGCTTGCGCAGGATGTCGTAGGCGCCCCGCCGCATTGCCGTGATGGCGCTCGCGACGTCGAAGCGCGACCCCGTGACGGCGACCGGCGTCTCGCGTGAGGCCCTCTTCAACTCCTCGAGGAACGCGGCTCCCCCCCCGGGCCGATCGAGATCCACGATCGCCAGGTCGAAGACGAGCGCGCGCACGCGCTCGAGAGCCTCGGCCTCCGATGGGACGACCAGGGGGCGGTGGCCCGCCTGGGCGAGAGTTCCCTCCACGAAACGCACGAACTCCGGATCGCCGTCGACCACCAGGATGCTGGCCTTGCGCGTCATCGGCTCCTTCACCCCCAATCGTGTCCAGGAGTTAGGCAAGAAGCATTCCACGGCGTCGGATGCCTCCTTCCCCAAGTGCGGCAGCCATGAGACTTCCGCGATGACAATGCTGCGATCGGTCCGGCGTGTCGCGAATTGCGACAAAAGTGGCACCGAGGTGACGCGAATTGTAAGAGCGGGGGCGGCTCCGGGCGCCTCCGCGGCCGCGTGCTATATTGACCGGCGATGGATCGTCGCAGCCCGGACGCGCGACGCCAGCGGAGACGAGGGGCCGCTTCGGGAGTGGATCGCCGCCGAGGTCGCCTCATGGCTGTCGTCGCCGCGCTCGCCTCCCTCGTCCTTCCAGCCAGCGCAGGCGGAAGAGCGCTTCCGGTCGCCGGGGCCCCAGTCGACATCGCCATCGAGTCGGGCCTCAGGGCCCTGCACCAGGGCGAGTTCGGGCGCGCCGCCGCCGGGTTCGAGCAGGCGGCGCGGGCGTCGCCGGGGGCTCCAGTGCCGCTCTTCTTCGTCGTGTTCAGCCGCTGGTGGCAGCTGGTCTTCGCGGAATCGCCGGTCCCCAAGAGCGACCCGACCTTCGATCAGGGCGTCGAGGCGACGCTAGCGGCGGCCCGCGCCCGCCTGGAGGCGTCTCCCAAGGATGCTCCGGCGCTCGCGGTCCTGGGCGGGGCCCAGGTCCTCCGATCGCACCTGGAGGCCATGCGGGGCAACTACTTCCGCTCAGGACAGGAGGCCCGGCGTGGAAAGAAGGCTCTGGAGCAGGCGCTCGGCGTCGACAGCGGTCTCGACATGGCGCTGTTCCCGGCCGGAGCGCTCAACTACTACGCCGACCGCGTGCCTCTGGTGGTCAAGGGTTTGCGGCCGCTCTTCCTCTTCCCCGGAGGGGACGCGGCGCTCGGCCTGCGTCAGATCCGCCAGGTCGCGGACGGTCACGGCCCGTTCCGAACGGACGGACGCCTCCTGCTGGCGCAGATCTGCGCGGATCGCCACCAGAGGAGCTACCGCGAAGCGCTCGATCACTTCCGTCTCGCCCTGGACGAGAACCCCGGGTCGCCGCTGATCGCGGGGGCGATCGGCGACCTGCAGATCCGTCTCGGCGAGTACACGGCCGCCACGGCCACGCTCGCTGCAGCGCTCACGACGACCCCAGCCGACGGCCCCGAGCGATCGCGGCACCGCCAGTGGCTGATGCTCGGCCTCGCGGAGGCCGCCATGGGCGACTGGAGGATCGAGGACGCTGAGGAGAATCTGCGACAGGTGGTCCGCGGGCCGGAGTCGCTCTCCCCGTCCCTGCGCAAGACCCAGTCCCGCCTCGAGCAGGAGATCGCCCAGAGGCGCCCGGCGATGGCACTCCTCGCGAGCCTGGCGGGCCGCGGCAGCGGCGATGTGCCGGCGGCCATCGACCAGGCGATCCGGGCCGACCCGGGCGACGCGGCGCCCCGCTACCTCCGCGGCCGGTTTCTCCTGCAGGCCGGACGACCGGCAGAGGCGCTCGTCAGCCTCGGGGAGGCCGCCGTCGCCGCGGATGGAGCGCCGGCGTGGCTCGCTGGCTGGATCGAGGTGCTCAGCGGCATGGCCGAAGCGCGCCTCGGCCACCTCAAGGAGGCGCGCGCCCACTACCGCAAGGCGAGCGGCATCCGGCATTTCAGGGCGGCTGACCGGGCCCGGTTGGAGCTCGACGAGAAAGGAGAGGACGCGGAAGCCTGCCTGGGGGCGAAGAGACCGCTCTAGCCCGGATGTCTCGCCGCGTTAGCGCCGGACGTGGCCCAGGACGCGGTGGATGTAGTCGATGGTCTCGCGGTAGGGAGGGATGCCGCTGTAGCGCTCGACCGCTTCCTCTCCCGCGTTGTAGGCGGCCAACGCCAGGCGCTGCTGGCCACTGTAGCGCTCCAGGAGTTCCTTGAGATAGCGCACTCCCGCGTCGACGTTCTCCACCGGGTCGAAGGCGTTGTCGACGTCAAACCGGGCCGCGGTCTTCGGCATCAGCTGCATCAGGCCCATGGCGCCGCGCGGCGACACGGCGAAGGCGTTGTAGCGCGACTCGACCTGGATTACGGCGTGCACGAGCGCCTCGTCGACCCCGTGACGCCGGGCGATCTTCCCCGCCATGTCCCGGAGCGCCGTCCGATCGAAGACCGCTCCGACGGGAAGCGAAGGGTCGTCCGGGGCGTCCTCGGGACCGGCGGCGGCGTCGCCCGCCGCGTCCGCGAGGTCCGTGGCCGCTGGCGGGAGGGGCGGCGCCGGCGCCGCGTTCCCCGCTGCGTTGGCGCGGGAAGCGGCGTCGACGAGGGTGTCAGGCACCACCGGCCCGGCCGCTCGAACCTCGGTCGGCTGGCGGCGTATCTCCAAGACCTCCCGCAGCGGCAGCGCCATCTCCCCGCCTCCCTGGAGCGAGAGCACGACGTTGTCTCCCGCCACCTTGAAAGAGGAGACCTCGATCGAGCGGCCGTTTCTCAGGTACGCGACTTCCGCCAGGGCGTGATCCGCCCCCATCCAGAGGGCCGAAAAGGCCAGGCCCCAGCGCAACAGCGATCTCATGGGTTCACCGAGTCTGCCGCGAGGCGGCCCAAGTATACGGTGACCTCTCCAGCCCGGCAACGCCAGACTGAGCAGGTGGTTCCCGGAAGACCGGCCCGTCAGCCGGCCGACGCCACGGTCACCGGCGGCGGAACTCGCGCTCGATTCGGTCCAGGGACAGATGCAGCATGGTCGGGCGTCCATGAGGGCAGGTCATCGGGCTCCGGGCGCGCCCGAGGTCCCGGATGATGCGGCGCATCCCCTCGACCGGCAAGGTCTCCCCCGCCCGGACCGCGGCGTGGCAGGCCGACAGCGCGGCGATGCGGTGCCGGAGGTCCTGGATCCCGTCGGATCGATCGCTCTCCGCGAGCGTTGCCAGCAGGTCGCGGATGAGGCCTTCGGCCGCGACCGCCGGGATCGACACCGGCACCTCCTCCACGCGCAGTGCCGAGCCGCCGAAGGGCTCGATGACGAATCCGAGCTCCCGAATCAGGTCCTGCGAGCGCTCGAAGGCCAGAAGCCGCGGGCCGGACGCGTCCAGGATCGACGGAAAGAGAAGTCGTTGTCGCTCCACCCGCGCCTCGGCGGCGTCGGCCAGGTGGCGCTCGTAGAGCACGCGCTCGTGCGCCGCGTGCTGGTCGACCAGGACGATCCCGTCGCGCGCCGCGGCCAGGATGTAGGTGTCCCGGAACTGACCGAGCGCTTCGATCGCGTCTGGGATCAGCGGCGCCTGGTCCGTCCGGGGCTCCGCGGCCTCGCCCGCCGCGTCGGGTCGTCCCGCCGGCAGGACCTCGAGAGGGGCCCGCGGCGCGGACGCCGTCCTCTCGAGATCGTCCGCCCCGGACCACGCGGACGAAGGCGCCGGCTCGCGCACTCCCACGGCCCCGACACGCGGGCCCCCGAGGTCGCCGCCGACTGCTATCCAGGGACGAGCGGAGGGCTGGCACCGTCGCAGAGCCCGGAGCACCAGATCATGGGCGGCGCCAGGGTTTCGGAACCGCACCTCGGCCTTCGCCGGGTGCACGTTGACATCCACTTCGTCGGGAGGGAGGGAGAGGAAGAGGAAGAGCACCGGGTACCGTCCCCGCGGCAGGAGCGTGGCGTAGGCCAGGTGCGCGGCGTGCAGCAGGCGGCGATCGCGCACGGGACGGTCGTTGACGTAGAGGTGCTCGTCGCGGGTGGAGGCGCGGTGGAGCGCGGGCGTGGAGGCCAGGCCGACCACCCGGCGGTGGCCCTCCCCCTCCTCGACCGGCACCAGTGCTGTTGCCTCCGAGGCTCCCAGGATCTGCGTCACCCGATCCCGGAGGCCCGCGCCGGCGGGCCAGTCGAACAGCTCGCGATCGGAGGAGATGACGCGGAACGAGATGGCCGGCTGGGCCGCCGCCAGGCGACCCACGGCCTCGTGGATGTGTGCCGCCTCGGTCGCGGGCGCGCGCAGGAACTTCCGCCGGGCGGGGGCGTTGTAGAAGAGGGCTTCGACGCGCACCGTCGTGCCGCGGGGATGCGCCGCCGGATCGGCGCTCACGAGCCGCCCTCCCTCGACCCGCACGCGCACGCCCTCGCCCGGACCGCCCGTCGACGTGGTCAGGACGAACCGCGACACGGACGCGATCGACGGCAGCGCCTCGCCCCGGAAGCCGAAGCTCCGGACCGCCGACAGGTCGGCCAGGGCGCTCACTTTGCTGGTGGCGTGCCGTTGCAGCGCCAGCGAGGCGTCGTCGGGGTCCATGCCGCAGCCGTTGTCGGACACCTCGATCAGGTCCGCGCCACCGCCCTGCAGGCGCAGATCGATCCGGGAGGCGCCGGCGTCGAGCGCGTTCTCCATCAGCTCCTTCACGACCGAGGAGGGGCGCTCGACGACCTCGCCCGCGGCGATCTGGTTGGCGACTTCGGGAGCGAGCACGCGGATGGCGCCCACCGGATCAGGCCCCCTCCAGGAGGAGCGTGCGGCGGCCGCGCGAGTCGACGACGGTGTAGCGCTCCACGGTCGGCAGTGTCTTCTCGAGCTTGGCGACGTGACAGATCGCGTCCCCCGGGTTGACCAGCGGCACGGTCGTGGTGCCCAGGATGAGCCCGGTCAGCGGCGAACGCACCGACGAGACCTCGCGGCCGAACGGATTGGTGATCGAGGCGATCTCGTCTCCCTCATAGACGATCTCCCCCGGGCGGATCAGCACCTCGGCGATGCCGCCGCGCGGCGCCCGGATCCACTCCGAGACCTTGATGACCACCTGGAAGCGCGGCTCCCGACGCTGGCCGGGGATCATCTTCAGGGCGACGAGCACGTTGCGCGCACCCTGGACGCCGCGCGCCACCATGGCGCGCTGGAAGCGGAACGTCTCGCCGGCCTCGAAGAGGATGGTGGGAACGCCCGCCCGCGTCGCCGCCGCCCGCAGGGTGCGGGCGGGCCCCGACGTGTCCACGATGATCTCCATGCCGAAGGCGCGAGCCAGCCGGCGGACGCGGTCGTTCGACATCTCCGCCCGCACGTGCGGCAGGTTGGTCCGTCCGTGGCTGGCGGTGTGGAGGTCGATCCCGTAGTCGGAGGGAGCGACGATCTCGCGGAACAACGTGTGGGCCAAGCGGCTCGCGGCGGTCCCCTGCGGCTGTCCCGGGAAACAGCGGTTCAGATCCTGGTGGCCGGGCAGGTAGCGTGAGTGGGCCAGGAAGCCCATGCGGTTCACGACCGGCACGCAGATGAGCGTGCCCCGCAGATCCTCGGGCGACGTCGAGGTCATGATCCGGCGGACGACTTCGACCCCGTTGAGCTCGTCGCCATGCACCGCCGCCGCCAGGAACAGGGCCGGTCCCTTCCTGCGTCCGCGGACCACGGTGACGAGCACGTTCACGGGCGTCGCGGTGTAGTGCTCGCTGACCTTGAGGAAGATTTGCTCGGTGCTCCCCCGGCGGACCGCGCGGCCTCCGATCGACAGGCGCCTCACTAGATGGCCACCCGCCTCCGGCGCGCGGCGCGGCGGGCCAAGGCGATGGCGTAATCGATGACCGCTCCGGCGACGTCGACGCCAGTGCACTGCTCGACGCCTTCCAGACCCGGCGAGGAGTTGACCTCGAGCACCTGAGGCCCGCGTGAGGACTCCAGCAGGTCGACGCCCGCGAGCTGCAGGCGCATGGCGCGCGTGGCGCGCAGAGCCGCGCGCGCGTAGTCGGCGGGCAGGTCGACCGCCTGCCCCGTGGCGCCGCGGTGGACGTTCGATCGGAACTCACCCACCCGCGCCTGGCGGCGCATCGCGGCGACCGCCCGCTGGCCCACGACGACGACCCGGATGTCACGGCCTTCGGACTCCTCGACGAACTCCTGGATGAGGACGTTCACCCCCAGGCTCCAGAGCGTCTCGACCACCTGCTGGGCGGCCTGCTCCGTCTCTGCGAGCACCACGCCGATCCCCTGGGTGCTGCGCATCAGCTTCAGGATGGCCGGCGGCCCGCCGACCATCTCCAGGGCGCGGTGCACCTGGGACGGATGGCGGGCGAGGACGGTCCGGGGGACCGCGACCCCGGCGCGCACCAGGAGCTGCAGGGCGCGCAGCTTGTCGCGCGAGCGCGCGATCGCCTGGGCATTGTTCACCAGCGGCACCCCCATCATGTCGAACTGGTTGACCACGGCGATTCCGGCCTCGGTCACCGAGACTCCGATGCGCGGCAGGACGACATCGATGGCAGGCAGGCGTCCGTCGAGCCCGCGGTAATAGATCGCGGGCGTTCCCGGACCGAGCCCGAGGGAGCACTGGAGCGGATCGACGGCGAGCGCCTCATGACCCTTCTGCACCGCCGCCTCGATGAGCCGGCGGGTCGAGTAGAGGCTACGCCTGCGCGACAGGACGGCGATGAGCATCGCGCCTCCGGGTCGACCGCTTCCTCCCGGCGCGGGCGCCCCGCGTCCGGGCCGCCGCCAGCGACGCGTGGGCGGCCGCCAGGCGGGCGATCGGAATGCGATACGGGGAGCAGCTCACGTAGTCGAGGCCCACCGCGTCGCAGAAGAGAACCGATCGCGCCTCACCCCCGTGCTCCCCGCAGATGCCGATTTTGAGCCCGGGGCGCGCCGCGCGGCCGCGGTCGGTCGCCCAGCGCACCAGGAGGCCGACGCCCTCCTGGTCCAGGGTCTGGAACGGGTCCTCGGCGAACACGCCGAGCTCTCCGTCGCCGACGTAGAACGGCAGGAAGCGGCCCGAGTCGTCGCGCGACAGCGCCATGGTCATCTGGGTCAGGTCGTTGGTCCCGAAGGAGAAGAAATCGACCTCGCGCGCCATCCTCTCCGCCAGGAGCGCGGCCCGCGGCACCTCGATCATCGTCCCCACCAGGTAGGGAAGCCGCGCCCGGCGCTCACGCAGCACCTGGTCGGCGACCTCCCGGGTGCGGCGCACCAGGATCGCCATCTCGCGCGGGTCCATCGTGAGCGGGTGCATGATCTCCGGACGGACCGCGACGCCCCGCTTCCGGACGGCGACCGCGGCCTCGACGATGCCGCGGACCTGGACTTCGAGGATCTCCGGATAGACGAGCGCCAGGCGGCAGCCACGGTGGCCGAGCATCGGGTTCGACTCCTTGAGCTGCGCGATGCGGGCAGCGACCGTCTCGCGGGGCACGCCCAGGGACGCGGCCAGGGCGGCCTGTCCGGCCGCATCGTGCGGGACGAACTCGTGGAGCGGGGGATCGAGCAGGCGTATGGTGACGGGGCGCCCCGCCATGGCCTCGAAGATACCCTCGAAGTCCGCGCGCTGCAGCGGCAGGATCCGGGCCAGGGCGCGGGATCGCTGCTCGCGATCGGAGGCCAGGATCATCTCCTGGATGGCGAGCCGGCGCTCCTCGGTGTCGAAGAACATGTGCTCCGTCCGGCACAACCCGATCCCCTCGGCGCCCAGCTCGACCGCTTTGCGCGCGTCGTAGGGCGTGTCGACGTTGGCGCGCACCTTCATGCGGCGCAGGCCGTCGGCCCAACGGAGGACCTTGTGAAAGGCGGCCGGGACCTCCGGGCGGATGACCTTGACCTCTCCCGTGTAGACCGCGCCCGTCGTGCCGTCGAGGGTGATCACGTCCTGACGCCCCAGGATCCGATCGCCGATCTTCAGCGTGCCGGCCTCGGCGTCGGGATGCAGGACCTCGCAGCCGACGATGCAGGTCTTCCCCCACCCGCGCGCCACGACTGCGGCGTGCGAGGTCTTGCCGCCGGTGGCGGTGAGGATGCCCTGGGCGGCGTGCATGCCGCCGACGTCCTCCGGCGAGGTCTCGTGCCGCACCAGGATGACGCGCGCTCCCGCGCGGGCGCGCGCCTCGGCATCCGCCGCCGTGAAGGCGATCTCCCCCACCGCGGCCCCGGGGACCGCGCCGATTCCCGTCGCGAGGTACCGCTGCTTCAGATCCGATTCGGGAACCGCCGGATCGAGGACCGGGTAGAAAAGGCGCTCGATGTCCTCGGGCGTGATGCGGGACACGGCCTCCTGCCGGGAGATCAGCCCTTCGCGCTGCAGATCGTAGGCGATGCGGAAGGCGGCACGAGGGGATCGCTTTCCGGCGCGGCACTGGAGGATGTACAGGGTCCCCTCTTCGATCGTGAACTCGATGTCCTGCATCTCCCTGTAGTGCGACTCGAGCCGCCGTCGCACCCGCTCCAGCTGGCGGTAGATGGGCGGCATGCTGCGCTTCAGCGCGGCGAGCGACAGGGGCGTGCGGATGCCGGCGACGACGTCCTCCCCCTGCGCGTTCATGAGCACGTCGCCGTAGAAGAGGCGCTCGCCGCTGTTCGGATCGCGCGTGAAGGCGACGCCCGTGCCCGAAGTCTCGCCGCGATTCCCGAACACCATCTGCACCACGTTCACCGCGGTGCCGGTGAGCCCGGTGATGTTCTCGACGCGGCGATAGGTCACGGCCTTGTCGGCGTTCCAGGAGCGGAACACCGCTTCGATGGCCCCCCAGAGCTGCATCATCGGCTCCTGCGGCACCGGCTTGTGGGCCGCGCGGCTCGCCGCCTCCTTGAGATCCGCGCACAGGCCGCGCAACGCGTCGGCCGGGATCTCGGTGTCGAGACGCACTCCGAGGCGCGCCTTCAGCTCGCCGAGCCGCCGCTCCAGCGTGTCTCGCGGCACGCCGAACACGACCGACGCGTACATCGTCAGGAAGCGCCGGTAGGCGTCGTAGGCGAACCGCGGATCGCCGGTCCTGCGGGCGAGGCCCTCGACGGTGGCGTCGTTGAGCCCCAGGTTCAGGATGGTCTCCATCATGCCCGGCATCGATCGCGCGGCGCCGGAGCGCACCGAAACCAGGAGAGGGTCGTCCGGGTCCCCGAGCCTCCGTCCCGCGACCGTCTCGAGCCGATGCAGGTGCTTGCGCACCTCGGCCTCGAGCGGCCGCAGGGCCCGCGGCCCCTCCCGGAGGTAGCGCGCGCATGCCTCGGTCGTGATCACGAAGCCGGCCGGAACCGGAAGGCCGATGCGGGTCATCTCCATCAGCCCGGCTCCCTTCCCGCCCAGGAGGGTCTTCATGGAGCCGTCCCCCTCCGCGCGGCCGCCTCCGAAGGAATACACGAACTTGTGGGCCATCAGTCCTCCGCGCGCGCGCCCCGGGCCGCGGCCGGCCGCCGTCGCGCGCCTTCCGCCACGGCGGCCTTGTCGGACGAGGTCGCGATTTCCGAGAGATCGGCCACCTGCAGGAAGAGGGCGGCAATCGAGCGCAGGAGGGCGACGCGGTTCTCGCGCAGGGCCCGGTCCTCGGCCATGACCATCACCTCGGTGAAGAACCGATCGAGTGGCTCGCGCAGCCCGGCGACCGCGACCAGGGCGGCGGGATAGTCGCGCCGCCCGCGCGCCTCGGCGATCGCGGGGAGGGCCGCCTCCAGCCGGCCGGCCAGGAGGCGCTCCGCCGCATCGCTCAGGCGGGCCGGATCGAAGCCGCGATCCGACTCCTGCTCGCGCAGGATGTTCTTGATGCGCTTGTGGATCACGGCGAGGTCCTCGAACCCCTTCTCCCCCCGGAAGGCCTCCACGCCCTGCATGCGCAGCCGCGCGTCGCACGGGTCGTCGGAGCCCGCCGCCAGGGCGGCGCGCACGGAGTCCGGCCTCATCCCCGCCTCGATCGCCAGGAACTCCTGGCGGCCCGAGTAGAACTCCAGCAGGGCCGCGAGGGCCGCGGCCTCGTCCCTGCCGGTCGAGAGGCCCTGCAGGGCATAGCCCCGCAGGCCCTCGCCGAGCGCCGCCTGGAGCGAGAGGCTGACGCGGCGCTCGATCAGGATGCGACAGGCGCCCTGCACCGAGCGGCGGAGCGCGTAAGGGTCGCGCGATCCGGTCGGGACGATCCCCAGCAGGAAGATGCCCGCCTGCGTGTCGATGCGATCGGCCAGGGACAGGAGCGCCCCTTCGCCCGTTGTGGGAATCGGGTCCTCGAGCGAGCGGGGCCGGTAGTGCTCGTAGATGGCGTGCGCGACCGCCTCCTCGAGATGATCGGCCCGGGCGTAAAGCCCGCCCACGATCCCCTCGAGCTCGGGAAACTCCTTCACCATCTGGGTCGTCAGGTCGTTCTTGCACAGGTGTGCGGCCCGCGCCGTCGCCTCGGCGCCGGCCGGCAGACCGGCCGCGGCGAAGGCCGGCGCCAGGAGGCCGGCCAGGCGGGCGATGCGGTCGCGCTTCAGGGCATAGGAGCCGAGCTTCTCGTGGAACGCGACGCGCGGCAGGGCCTCCCCGAACGCCTCGAGCGGGCGCTTTCGGTCCTCCTCGTAAAAGAAGCGGGCGTCGGTCAGGCGGGCCCTCAGGACCCACTCGTGACCGCGGCGGATGGCCCCTTGCGGATCGGACCTCACGTTGGCGACGGTCAGGAAGCGGTTCAGGGGAGCGCTCGAGGCGTCCTGGAGAGCGAAGTACTTCTGATGATGCCGCATGCTGGTCGTCAGGATCTCGCCCGGCAGGTCGAGAAACGACGCGTCGAACTCTCCGGTCAGGACCGCGGGCCACTCCACCAGCTGGTTCACCTCGTCGAGCAGCTCGGGGTCGGCCTCAGAGCCTGCGCGCGGCGAGGCGCCGGGTGCGGCGGCGATCCTCCCGCCGGCGCGGCTCGCCGCGTCGGCGAGCCCCTGCGCGATGGCGGCGCGACGCTCTGTCACGTCGGCCAGGACGCCGTTGTCGCGCAGCGCGTCGAGGTAGTCGGAGGCGTCGCGCAAGGCGATCCTCGGCTTCCCCGCCACGCGGTGGCCGAAGGTCTCGCGGCCGGACCGCACGCCGGCAATCTCCAGGTCGACCACCTGATCATCGAGCAGGGCGACGACCGAGTGCACCGGTCGCACGAAGCGATGCTCGCCCGATCCCCAGCGCATCGTCTTGGGAAAAGCCAGGGACATCACGAGAGGTGGCACCGCTTCGGCGAGGATCTCCGCCGCCGCGCGTCCCTGGACGACCCGGACCACGCCCACGCACTCCGCTTTGGGCGTCTTGATCCGCAGCAGGTCGGCGACCTGGACTCCCTGGGCGCGCGCGAAACCCTCGGCCGCGCGCGTGGGCCGTCCCGCGGCGTCGAAGGCCGCCGCCACGGCGGGTCCGGTGAACTGGGTGGACTGATCGGGCTGGCGTTCGGGGACAGCCAGGAGCAGGGCCGCCAGCCGCCGTGGCGTGCCGTACACCCGGACCTCGCGCGGCGGGAGCCCGGCCTTCGCGAGCGCCTCGCGCAGCGCCTTCCCCAGTGACTCGATCGCCCCCTGGACGGCGCCCGCCGGCATTTCCTCCGTGCCGATCTCGAGCAGGAAGGTCCGGACGCGTGGCTCCGGTCTCATCGCGCCGCCGCGCCCCCGTCCACCTGCAGCATCGGGAAGCCGCACGCTTCCCGCTGTGCCAGGTACCCCTTGGCGCACGCCACGGCCAGCCGGCGCACCCGCTGGATGAATCCCGTGCGCTCGGTGACGCTCACCGCACCCCGGGCGTCGAGGACATTGAAGGTGTGCGAGCAGCGCAGGGCGCAGTCGTAGGCAGGCAGCACCAGACCGAGACCCAGGAGCCGGTGACCCTCCGTTTCGTAGGACTGGAAGAGACGGAGCTGCAGGTCCACGTCGGCCGCCTCGAAGTTGTGCTTCGAGAATTCGATCTCTTCCTGGAGGCGCACGTCGCCGTAGCGCACCCGTTCGTTCCAGGCGAGGTCGTAGACGTTGCTGACGCCGCTCAGGAACATGGCGATGCGCTCCGTCCCGTAGGTGATCTCGGCCGCGATCGGACTCAGCTCGATCCCTCCCGCCTGCTGGAAGTACGTGAACTGGGTGATCTCCATCCCATCCATCATCACCTGCCAGCCGACGCCAGCCGCGCCCAGCGTGGGAGACTCCCAGTTGTCCTCCTCGAAGCGGATGTCGTGCTCCCGGGGATCGATGCCGAACGCCGCCAGCGATTCGAGGAAGATCGCCTGGACGTCGAGAGGCGACGGCTTGAGGATGACCTGGAACTGGTAGTGACGGTAGAGCCGGAACGGGTTCTGGCCGTAACGCCCGTCGACCGGCCGCCGGGACGGGGCGCAATAGGCGGTCTTCCACGGCTCCGGGCCCAGCACCCGGAAGAACGTGTCAGGATGCATCGTCCCCGCCCCGACCTCGACGTCGTAGGGTTGCTGCAGGACGCACCCCTGCCGGGCCCAGAACTCCTGCAGCCTCAGGACGAGATCCTGGAAGCTGAGCGCCACCTTACGCCCTTGGTCCTTCAACCATCCCTCCGCAGGCGCTCCAGCACCTCATAGCTCCGGAACCGGGTTTCCGTCAGGTCCAGGAACCTCGCCGCCGCGAGGGCGGCCAGCGGTCGCAGCGCCCGCGGATCGACGGGACGCCCGAGGAGCCCTTCCGGGGCGACCTTCAGGATGGCCGCCGCCGCCTGGATCGCCGCCGGGGGGAGGACCGGATCCCCGGCGCTCCGACCGCCGCACGAAGGGCAGGCGACGATCTCCTCGCGGCGCAGCAACCGTCCTCCACGCCCCTGGAGCGGCTTGCCGCAGACGCCGCAGTCCGCGAGGTCCGGGAGCACGCCGTGCAGCCGGAGCGTCCAGATCTCGAAATAGCGCGCCGCCCACTCGAGATCGAGCCCTTGCCGCACGGCCCGCAGCACCGCCCCCAGCAGCCGGAAGAACGCCTCGTCCTCCTGCTGTTCGCGCGCGAAGGCGTCGGCCACCTCCGCGAAGCAGGCCAGCGTGGCGGCGCGAGCCGGATCGGCCTGCAGGTCGAAATACGACTCCAGGAGCTCGGCCGACTCGATGCGCGCCAGCGCGGACCGCTCCGACTCGACGTACTGGAGCCGGACCTTGCTGAGCGCCAGCAGGTTCGCGCCGAAGCGCCGCCGGCTGCGGCGCGCCCCCTTGGCCACGCCGCGCACCTTGCCGGCCGTCCGGGTCAGGAACGTGACGACGCGATCCGACTCGCCGAGCGGATGTGAGAGCAGCACGAAGGCCTCGGTCTCCCTGAGCAGAAGCGCCGTCCTCCTGCGCCCTCACCCCGACACGAGCTGGCGCCCCGCCAGTCCGAAGAACGCCAGCAGGCCCAGGAGATCGACCGACGTGGTGACGAAGGGGCTGGTCGCGACCGCCGGATCGATGTGCACCGTCTTGAGCAGGACCGGCAGCATCGAACCGACGACGGCCGCCATGGTCATCGAGGCCAGAAGCGACAGCCCGACGGTGAAGCCGGCACCTCCTGGCATCCCGACCAGGACGACCGCAGCGAGGCCGAGAAGGGCGCCGTAGATGAGCCCGAGGAGCATGGCGATGCGGATCTCCTTGAAGACGACACTGCCCGCCTGGAGGAGGGAGATCCGTCCGGTCGACAGGCCGCGCACCATGATGGTGGCGGCCTGAGTCCCGATGTTGCCCCCCATTCCGAGGACCACGGGTATGAAGCAGGCCAGGACCGTGGCGTGGCCGAGGAGCGGCGTGTACGCCTTGATCAGGAGGGCGGCCAGCAGGCCGCCCACGAAGGCCGCGAACAGCCACGGGAGGCGCACGCGTGCTGCGCGCAGCGTCGATCGGATGAGCCGCTCCTCGTCCGAGGTCCCCGCCAGCTTGTAGAAATCCTCGGTGGCCTCCTCGCGCATGACGTCGATCAGATCGTCGATGGTCACGATGCCGGCCAGGACGTGCTCGGCGTCGACCACGGGGACGCCGAGCAGATCGTAACGGGAGGCGATGCGGGCGACCTCCTCCTGATCGGTGTCCGTGCGCACCGAGATCACGTCCGTCGACATGATGTCCCGGAGCCGCGTCGTGGGAGGAACGGTCAGGAGGCGGCGCAGCGAGAGGACCCCGCAGAGACGGCCGTGGTCGTCCACGACGTAGACGTAGAAGACCATGTCCGCCGCCTGCGCCTTCTGGACGGCCGCGATCGCCTCCTGGACCAGCGTTTCTTCCAAGAGGGCGAGGAACCGGGTCGTCATGATGCGCCCGGCCGTCTCCGCCTCGTACTCGAGCAGGTCCTGGACTTCCTCCGAGGCCTCGCGCTGCATGAGCGACAGGATCCGATCCCGCGTCTCGAGAGGGCACTCGGCGACGATGCCGGCCACGTCGTCGGACGGCAGCCCGTGGAGGACGCGCGCCGTCTCCTCGGGAGGCATGCCGCGCAGGAGGTCGGCGCGCAGCGCCGGATGGATCGCCAGCAGCAGCCCGGCGGCCGCCGGAACGTCCCGCTCCGCGAGCAGGTGGAAGGCCAGGGAGCGCTCCCGCTCGTCGAGCGACTTGAAGGCCTCGGCGAGGTCCGCCGGGCGGACCTTGAGCAGCATGTTGTGAAGGTGGGTGGTGGCCCCCCGGCGGAGGAGTTTCTTGACCGACTCCACCAGGAACGTGTTGTCTTTCATGGCGTCCGTTCCGAAACGGGCGCCATTCTACTCCAAGTGCGATCCCCTACGGAGGGGACAGGCCGATGAGACGCAGCAGAGCGAGATCGTCGCGCCAGGCCTCTTTGACCTTGACCCACAGCGCGAGATGCACGCGGCGGCCGAGGGCCGCTTCGATGTTCTTCCGGCTGGCGGTGCCGATCTCCTTGACCATCCGCCCCCCCTCGCCGATGACGATCCCCTTCTGGCTGTCACGGTCCACCACGATCGTCGCGTTCACCCGGATGAGGTCGTCCGCCTCCTCCAGGGAGTCGACGAGCACGGCCGTGGCGTGCGGGACCTCCTGGCGCATCTTCAGGAAGACCTGCTCGCGGATCATCTCGGAAATCCGCAGCCGCTGCGGCAGGTCCGTCAGGTGGTCGGGCGGGAAGTGCGGTGGTCCCTCCGGCATACGCGCGAGCAGGAGCTGCATGAGGCGCTCGCAGTTCTCGCCGGAGAGCGCGGACAGAGGCACGATCTCCTCGAACAGGCCCGTCTGACTCGCCTCGTCGATGAGCGGCAGGAGCTGATCCTTCGGCATGCGATCGACCTTGTTGAGGACCAGGAAGGCCTTGGCTCCGGATTCGCGCACCCGCTCGAACACGAAGCGGTCGCCCGGTCCGTAGCCGTCCGAGGCGTCCACCAGGACGACGACCAGGTCGACCTCCTTGAGGACCCGCGTCGCCGTGCGCACCATCTCCTCGTTGAGGCGATAACGCGGCTTGTGGATGCCGGGCGTGTCGATGAACACCACCTGCGCCCCCTCCAGATGCAGGACGCCCCGGATCGGGAAGCGGGTCGTCTGCGGGACCTCCGAGACGATCGACAGGCGGCTTCCGACCAGATGGTTCATGAGCGTCGACTTCCCGACGTTGGGACGGCCGACGAGCGCGACGAAGCCGCACCGGAAGCTCCCGGACGCGGGGTCCCCCGCGGCCGGAGGCGGGAATGAATCGCCCTGTCCGAGCGGCGGGTCGCTTTCAGTCATGGCGGTCCCCCGCTCGCTTCGTGGCCTTCGCACGGGTCCGGCGGTCAGGCGCGTCACCCCAGGGGAGGGCCCGGCGCGATAGTCTGACGCCGGCCACCCGGCGCAGCACGCGCTCCTCCAGCCGGCGCATGGTCCCGTCGTCGGTCTCGTGGTCGTAGCCCAGGAGGTGCAGGAAGCCGTGCGTCACGAGCAAGGCGATCTCGCTCGCCAGCGGCCAGGCGGCCCGCCGCGCCTGGCGAGCGGCCGTGCCCAGTGAGACAGCGATCTCCCCCAGGTGCGCCACGCCCGGCTCGAGGGTCCCGGCGGCCGGGAAGGAGAGCACGTCGGTGGCTCTATCCAGTCCGCGGTAGCGCCGGTTGAGGGTCCGCAGGGTGCGGTCGGTCGCGAGCAGCAGCGTGACGCCGGCGCTCTGGTGCAGCGCGACCCTCAGACGCACGAGGAGATCCCGGCAGGCGCCGGCGTGGGCGACCGCCCCGGGCGCGTCCGCCACGACCTCCACCGGCCCGCTCAGCCGGCGTCGGCGGACGGCACGTCGTGCGTCGCGCTGGCGCGGAACGGCCGTGCCTCGACCGCCTCGAAGTCGAAGCCCGGATAGTCGATGCGGTGATGATGGATGCTGCACAGGGCCTTGAAAAAGGCGGCGCGCACCCGCTCCAGGTCGGAGAAGCTGAGGTCGCACTCGCTGAATTGATCGTCCAGCACCACGTCCGAGACGATCGTGTTGACCACGCCCTTGAGCCGCCCCGGGTGATGGTCGTCCAGGCTGCGGGCCGCCGCCTCGATGGAGTCGGCGAGCATCAGCAGAGCGGCCTCCCGGCTCTGCGGACGCGGCCCCGGGTAGCGGAAATCGGCCTCGCGGATCTCGCCTTCCTGCAGGGACCCGGAGCGCCGGGCCTTCTGGTAGAAGTAGTTGATCCGGCGGGTGCCGTGGTGCTGCGGGATGATGTCGAGGATCGACTCCGGCACGCCATGGGAGCGCGCCAGTTCCATCCCCTCGCGGACGTGGCTGGCGATCACCAGGGCGCTGAGGTGGGGCTTCAGTCGATCATGCCGGTTCTCCCCCTGCTTCTGGTTCTCGACGTAGTAGGTCGGCTTCACGAGCTTCCCGACGTCGTGGTAGTAGGCCGCGACCCGGCAGAACAGGGCGTTGGCGCCGATCGATTCGGCGGCCGCCTCGGCGAGCGTCCCGACGATAACGCTGTGGTGGTACGAGCCGGGCGACTCCATGGCCAGACGGCGCAACAGCGGGTTGGCCAGATTCGACAGCTCCAGCAGCCGGACGTCGGTCAGGATGTTGAAGGTCGATTCGAGCATCGGGAGCAGGAAGGAGACCAGGATCGAGACCAGAATGCCGCCGGCGAACCCGCAGGCCATCTCGAACCCGACATGGGACGCCGGCACGGTGCTGGTCGCCGCCCCCCGCAGCGCCAGCACGCCGATGGCGTTGATAGCACCCAGGAGCAGCCCGGCCCGGATGAGCGTCGAACGCCGCCGGTAGGCCGTGATGCCGTGGATCGCCGCCAGGCTGCTCAACAGACCGAACAGCAGGGAGCGCAGGTCCCACTCCGTCAGGAGGCCCAGGAGGGGCAGGAAGAAGAGGATGAAGGCCATGCCCGCCCGGGGGCTCACGAGCAGGGTGATCAGCATGGTCCCCGTCGCCACGGGCACCATCGGGAGATAGAGCGACGGATCGTTGAACGGCGCCTGGCTCAGGCTGCTGGCGACGCGCTCGAAGAGCCACAGGAAGCCGCCCTCGAGGGCCAGCCCCACTATGGTCACCACGACCAGGAGGGAGAACAGCTCGTGCTCCCTGCGGTGGGACCTCTGGTCGACGAAGACGTAGCGATCGATGAAGAACAGCACCAGCCCGAGCAGGAGGAGGTGGCCGAGGATCGTCGGCACGGAGAGCCGCTCGGCCATGCTCCGGTTCAGCGCCGCGAGGGTGCGTTCCGCTCCCTCGTCCACCGTCTCTCCCTGGCGCACGATGGTCCGTCCCGCCGGGTAGCGCGAGACGAGCGGGGCGACGCGTTCCGCCGCCTCGGCGCGGCGCGCCTCGGTGAGCGCGGCGTCGTAGGACAGGTTGGCCGTCACCAGGTCCGCGAGCAGGGGCTCGAGGGCCGCGATCTCCGCGGGCGAGGCCCCGCCACGCGCCAGCTCGGCGGCGGCCGTGCGGCGGGCCTCGTCCGGCGTTGCGGCGTCGATCGGCGCCGTCAGACGCGAGGTCCGCCCTCCGGGAAGCTCGCGTAGGACGAAGGGGCCCGTGACCGGCAGGAGGCTGCGACCTCCGGCCACCGGGCGGCGGAAGCCGGCGCCGACCGCCTCCCGCAGTCGCACCTCGATGTCGCCGGAGAACCGGTTCGCCACGAGGAAGTCGCGCGCCGCCTCGGGAAGCCCCGAAGAGGGCTCCGATCGCCGGCCCCTGTCGAACTGGTCCGCAAGAAACTGAAGCGCCCGGCCGGCCGCCTCCCCGTCCAGATCGTAGATCGGGGCCACCGAGTCGCGCGCCTCGCGGCGGCGGCGATCCGTGGCCTCCGCGTCGAGCTGCTCGAGGGGGAGCGGGGCGCGGATGTCGGCCGGCGCGGTCGTGCCTGCGGGCGGAACGGGGACGCCGCCGCCGAGGCGGGGCGCCAGGGTGATCGGCAGGAGAGCCGCCAGGTAGACGACGCACCAGACCCAGCGCCGGCCCCGCAGGCTCTCCCTGCCACGGACGAGACGCCGGAAGGTCATCCTTCCCGGGCCTCCGATGCGGAGCGGCGCCGTCTGGGTCGCTTGGCGCTGCGCGCCCGCGGCGAGGTGGGCGTTGCCGTGGCCTCCCCGTTGCCGCGGTAGGCCTCGTAGGCCCGCACGATCCCCTGTACGAGAGGATGGCGGACCACGTCCGTCTCGTCGAACTCGATGAACCGCACTCCCGGCACGGCGGCGATCACCTGCCTCGCCTCGATCAACCCGGAGCGTCGGCCGGGAGGCAGATCGATCTGGGTCACGTCGCCCGTGATCAGGGCCTTCGAGTTCGTTCCCAGCCGCGTCAGGAACATCTTCATCTGTTCCGACGTGGTGTTCTGGGCTTCGTCCAGGATGACGAACGAGTTGTTGAGCGTGCGGCCGCGCATGAAGGCGAGGGGCGCGACCTCGATCACGCCCCGTTCCAGGTGGGCGTTGGCGCGCTCCCGGTCGAGCAGCAGGTAGAGCGCGTCGTAGAGCGGCCGGAAGTAGGGATCGACCTTTTCCGCCATGTCGCCCGGCAGGAAGCCGAGCTTCTCACCCGCCTCCACGGCGGGCCGGCAGAGGATGATGCGCTCCACTTTCTTCTCGGCCAGATGGGCCACGGCCGAGGCCACGGCGAGATAGGTCTTCCCCGTCCCGGCCGGCCCGATGACGAACACCAGATCCTGTTCCTGGATCGCCTCCAGGAGGATCTTCTGGTGCGGGCTCTTGGGCGCGACGAAGCGTCCGTTGGCGGTCTTGAGCCGGGCGGTGGCGAAGAAGTCGCGCAGGAGCGCCCCGCGGTTGTCGCGCAGGAGGCGCAGCGCTATCTCGACGTCCCCCTTCTTGAGGGGGTAGCCCCCCTGCACGAGGGCGGCGAGCTGGCCCAGCAGGTTCAGCGCCAGCGTCTCGCGCTCGCTCTCTCCCTGGACCGTAATCTCCGGGCCGCGCGCCGACAGCCGGACTCCGAGGTCCTTCTCGATGGTGCGGAGGTTCTCGTCGTAGTGACCGAAGACGTCGGCGAGGGTGTCTTCTGGGATGGAGAACTTGCGCAACCGGCGCCTCCCGACGGCAGGGGGGAACTTAGCACCCGGGGCGGTCCTTGTCAATGAACGCGCTCTCCAGGAGCCGGTTCTAACTCTATGACAAATATATGCTTAAGACCCTGGTCGGGGATCGATGCGGAGGGCGAGATCGACCAACTGATGCGGGGCGACCTCCCCGGGGGCCCCGGTCATGAGATCGATGCCGCTCGTCGTCTTGGGGAAGGCGATGACGTCGCGGATCGACGCCGAACCGGTCAGGATGGCGATGAGTCGATCGACCCCGAGGGCGATCCCGCCGTGCGGGGGCGCTCCCATGCGCAGCGCGGACAGCAGGAACCCGAAGCGAGCCTCGGCCTCCTGCGCGTCCATCCCGAGAACGCGGAACACGCGCTCCTGCAGGTCCCCACGATGAATGCGGACGCTGCCGCCGCCGACCTCGTTTCCGTTCAGCACCAGGTCGTAGGCTTGGGCCCGCACGGACTCCGGACGGTCCTCGAGGCGTGGGACGTCCTCCGCGACGGGTGCCGTGAACGGGTGATGGCAGGAGACCAGCCGCCTCTCCTCCTCGCTGTGCTCGAAGAGCGGGAACTCGTGGATCCACAGGAGCCGGTGCGCTGTCTCGTCCACCAGCTTCCCGGCGCGCGCGATCTGCAGTCGGAGGGTGCCCAGGATCGTCAGGGCCCGCTTCCAGCGATCGGCGACCACGAGCGCCAGGTCGCCGGTTCCGGCGCCGAGGTCCCGGAGGATCGTCCGGCAGCCCTCCTCTCCGAGGTGCTTCAAGACCGGCGACTGGATGGACTCCCCCGCGCGGATCCAGATGAGCCCGCGGGATCCGAGCACGCGGGCGGCCTCGACCAGATTGTCGAGGCGCTGCCGCGGCCAGGCGCCTCCGCCGGGCACGGCCAGGCCCTTGACCACCCCGCCATCCCGCACCGTGTCGGAGAAGACCCGGAACGGGCTTGCCGCGACGCTTCCCGTCAGGTCCCGGATCTCCAGGCCGAAGCGCGTATCGGGCTTGTCGCTTCCGAAGCGCTCCATCGCGTCCCGGTACGTCAGGCGCGGATAGGGCCCCTGAAGGGGCATCTCGGCAGCCTGGAAGATCGCCTCCATCAGCCCCTCGATCAGGGCGAAGAACGCCTCACGCTCGGGGAAGGACATCTCGATGTCGATCTGCGTGAACTCGGGCTGGCGGTCGGCGCGCGAATCCTCGTCCCGGAAGCACTTGGCGATCTGGAAGTAGCGGTCGAACCCGGAGACCATCAGGAGCTGCTTGAAGATCTGGGGTGATTGCGGCAGCGAATAGAAGCGTCCCGGGTTGACGCGCGACGGCACGAGGAACTCGCGCGAGCCCTCGGGCGTGCTGCGGGTCAGGATCGGCGTCTCGACCTCGAGAAACTGGCGGGCGTCCAGATAGCGCCGCACCGCCAGCAGGACGCGATGGCGGGTTTCCAGGACTCGCTGCATGTGCGCCCGGCGCAGATCGAGGAACCGGTAGCGCAGGCGGACCTCCTCGGAAGCGCTCGTGTCGTCGTCGAGCGGAAACGGCAGCGGCTCCGAGGCGTTCAGGATCTCGAGACGGCGGGCCTGAATCTCGACGCCGCCCGTCGGGATCGATGGGTTGACGTTGCCGGCGGCGCGCGCGACGACCTGGCCCGTGACCGCCACGACGTAGCCCGGGCGGACATCCTTGGCGGCCACGAAGGCCTCGGGAGCCGCCTCCGGGTTGAACACGGCCTGCGTGACGCCGTATCGATCCCGCAGGTCGGCGAACAGCAGACCCCCGTGATCGCGGATGCTGTCGATCCACCCGAGCAGGACTGCGTCGCCGCCGGCGTGCTCCTCGCGGAGGGCGCCGCAGGTGTGGGTGCGCGCCGAAGCTGGTGCCCCGTCAGTCATGCGACATCTCCGAAAGCGTCCGCAGCAGATCCGGATCGGGCCCGCGGCGCTGCTCCCCGTCCGCCATCCGCTTGAGCGTGAAGGTGCCGTTCTTCATTTCCTCTTCGCCGAGGATCAGCACGAACCGAGCCTGCAGGTCGTGCGCGCGGCGCATCTGGGACTTGAGGCTCTTCTCGGGAAGCGGGTCGAGGACGACGCGCTTCCCGGACAGGCGCAACCGGGAAGCGGCGGAGAGCGCCGGCCCCAAGGCGGACCCCCCCAGCGGGGCCACGACGACGTCGAGGCGGTCCTCGAACCCCTCCAGGTCCGGCGGCAGGCAGAGGACCAGCCGGTCCTGCCCGATGGCGAAACCGAACCCGGCGACCGGCGGGCCGCCCAGCTCCTGCACCAGCCCGTCGTACCGTCCGCCTCCGAGGAGGGCGCTCTGCGCCCCGAGCGCGGGCTGCGTCACCTCGAACGTCGTGCGCCGGTAGTAGTCGAGGCCGCGCACGAGGCGGGGCGCCAGCACGTGGCGGACCCCCAGCCGATCGAGGTGCGCGCGCACGGCACCGAGGTGCTCGCGGCAGGCCGCGCAGAGGTGATCGAAGATCGGGGTGACCTTCGCCATCAGCGCCTGGTCCGCTGGGACCTTGCAGTCGAGGCAACGCAGAGGATTCGTCTCCAGGCGGCGCCGGCAGTCGTCGCACAGGGACGCTCTGTGTGGTGTCAGCTCGGACACCAGAGCTTGACGGTAGGCGGGCCGGCAGGTCTCGTCGCCGGCGGATCCCAGCTGGAGCGTGAGCGACGGGATCTTTAGCCGCTCCAGGAACAGCATCAGCATCTGGAGGGTCTCGGCGTCGATCGCCGGGTTGTCGCTCCCGATCGCCTCCACGCCGATCTGGTGGAACTGCCGCGTCCGGCCCTTCTGCGGCCTCTCGTAGCGGAACATCGGGCCGATGTAGTAAAGCCGCTCCACGTCACTGCCCCGGTGCATCTGGTGCTGGATGTAGGCGCGCGCCACGGGCGCCGTGTTCTCCGGCCTCAGGGTCAGCGAGCGCCCCTTGCGATCCTGGAAGGTGTACATCTCTTTGGCGACGATGTCGGTCCCCTCCCCGATGCCCCGGGCGAACAGCTCCGTGGCCTCGAAGATGGGCGTCCTGATCTCGCGGAATCCGAACAGGGCGAACGTCTCGCGCGCCCGCGCTTCCACCAGCTGCCAGCGGGCGATCTCGGCGGGCAGGATGTCGCGCGTTCCCTTGGCGGCTTCGATCATGTGTGTGTCGCGCCCTCCCGGACGAACGGGCGCGGTCTCGTCGGAAGCGCGGGAGAATAGCATATCCGCCGCGGGCGCGGAAGGATTGCGGGCGCGCGACTATAATCCTGCTCGTGCCGCAGCGCAGCGGAACTCCCGGCCGTAAGCACCTCTCCCGGGCCCTGGGACGCGCGGCCGCCCGATTCGCCGTCCTGGTCCTGGCCGCCGCGCTGGGTTCCGGCGGGCCGGCCTGGGCCCGGCGTCAGAAGAGCGTGTTCCACGGTCTCCCCATCGAGCCCTCCTCGGCCCTGCGCCCCGGCGCCACGGCCGAGCCGATCACGCTGTCGCCCATCTGGACCTTCGACGGCTTCGCAGCTCCGCTGGCGGGCGATCCGGCCGCCCTCGGGGCTGGCCTCGTCGCCTCCGATCGCGCCGGACGTCTCGCCGCCCTCGACCCCGGCGGACCGGGGCCCACCTGGAGCGTCGAGCTGGACGGACCACTGAGCGTGGGGCCCATGGCCGCGGACGGCGTGATCCTGCAGGCGACCGCCGCCGGCGAACTCGTCGCCCTCGACGCGCGGGACGGCCGCACACTGTGGCGCGTGGCCCTGGGTGGCGCACCGGTGGCGCCTCCCGCGCTGGCGGCCGGGAGCGTTCTCCTCGCGACCGACGCGCCGGAGCTGATAGCACTCCGGCCGGAGGACGGCCGGATTCTGGCCCGCCTGCCGCTGCCGGGCCGGCCCGTTGCCCCCGAGATCGCCGGCGAGATGGCCGTCGTGGGCACCGATCACGGCATGGTGCTGGCGCTCGACGTCCCGACGCTTCGGGTGCGCTGGCGGCGCTACCTGCGCCGTGCGGTGACCGCCCCGCCCCTGGTGCACGACAAGCGGATCTACGTGGCCGTGGCCGATCGATCGCTGCGCTGCCTGCGGCTCAAGAGTGGGCGTCCCCTCTGGCGGCAGCGCACCGGGTCGATCACGGGGGCGCGGCTCCTGGTGCGCGACGACCTGCTCTACGTTCAGTGCTACGACAACGACATCTATGTCCTGAAGCCGGGCAGCGGCCACCTGATGGGGCGGGTCCGGCTCGACCACAGGCTGATCCTGGATGGCGGCGTCACCAACGACCACCTGTTCGTCGCGCCGTTCACGGAGGGGACGGTGCTCGGCCTGGCCTTCCCGTACCTGGGGATGGCGGGGCGCTTCCGGCTGGAGGCGCAGGGAGAGTGGTTTACCACCCGTCCGGTGATCGTGTCGGGCGACCGCCTGGCAGTAGGATACGGGCGGGACGCCGGCCGCATCCTGTTCCTGTCGGTCGAGGCCGGGCCGCCGCCTGCCAAGCCGGACGACAAGCCGGGCGCCCCGCCCGTCCAGTAGCCTGGTGAGTCATCCCGGCTAACGCCGCTGGGGGCGTCGCCCGCCGATCCGGGCGCGGATGGCCTGGCCGACCTCGGTCGTGGAGAGCGTCCCGCCGAGATCCCGCGTCGTCTCCCCGTCCCCGACGCAGGCCGCGACCGCTTCCTCCAGGCGGTGCGCCTCCTCCGCGCGACCGACGCTGTCGAGCAGCATGGCGGCGCTCAGGATGGCGCCCATGGGATTGGCGACGTTGCGGCCCGCATGCTTCGGCGCCGAGCCGTGGACGGGCTCGAACAAGCCCGGCCGCCCGGGGTGCAGGTTGGCGGAGGCCGCCAGGCCCAGCCCGCCCTGGAGCTGGGCGCCCAGATCGCTCAGGATGTCGCCGAACATGTTGCAGGTCACGATGATCTCGAAGGGGGAGGGATCCTTCACGAACTGCATCGCCAGCGCATCGACGTACATGTGCGACGCTTCGATGTCGGGAAATGCGGGCGCGACTTCGCGAAACACGCGCTGCCAGAGGTCGTGCCCGTAGGTCAGCGCGTTGCTCTTGTCCGACATGAGCACCCGCTTCCGTCCGCGGGCGCGGGCCTGCTCGAAGGCGTGGCGGATGATCCGTTCCACGCCCTTGCGGGTGTTGATGTCCTGCTGCACCGCCACTTCGTCGGGCGTCCCCTTCTTGAAGAACCCTCCGACGCCGGCGTACAGCCCCTCGGTGTTCTCGCGGAAGATGACGAGGTCGACGTCCTTCCGGGCGCGCCCCTTGAGCGGGCAGAGCCGCTCGTCGAGCAGGCGCACGGGCCGCTCGTTGACGTACAGGTCGAGGCGGAAGCGCAGGCCCAGCAGGATGTCGGCCGCGTGCCGGTTGTCCGGCACGCGCGGATCTCCGAGGGCGCCCAGGAGGATGGCGTCGAACGCGGACAGCCTCTCGAAGCCGGCGTCGGGCAGTGTCTCCCCGGTCTTCAGATAGTGCTCGGCCCCGTAGGGGAATTCTTCGAACTGGATCGGCACGCCGGAGGCGGAGGCGACCTCGCGCAGTGCCAGCACCGCCTCGCGCGTAACCTCGACGCCGATGCCGTCGCCGGGGATGACCGCGATCCGGGTCACGCGCCCGCCCCCAGGAGCCTCCGGATCCGGTCGATCGTCCGGGCGACGTGGCGAGCAGGACCCGATGCGTCCGGCTGCTCGGGCCCCGGTCGCGCGGCGAGCGAGGCCTCGAGGAACGCGCGCTCGATCTCGTCGGACGTGACGCGGCCCCGGAGGAGCCGCCCTCCAGGAAGCTCCAGCACCGGCACGTCGTCGCCGTGACGGCGCCGCAGGTCCGGGTCCGAGTCGACGTCGACGACGACGACCGGGACACCATGCCGGCGCGCCGCGCGGCCGGCGACCCGCTTCATCGCGAAGCAGGGGGCGCAGCCGGATCGGCTGTAGAGCACCGCCCTGGCCGCACCGCCCGGTGGCCCGTCCGCGCCGATCATCAGCAACTGCTGCCCGATCCTGAGCGCCGCGATCCCCAGGGCGGCGCCCACCGCATCGGAGAGGACGTCGCGATAGTCGGGCGAGCGCCCCGGCACGAAGGACTGGTGCACCTCGTCACTGACCGCGTACAGCACGCTCAGGAGCCAGGTGGCCCCGAGGCGCGCGTCCGTCACCCGTCGCGACAGGCCGTCGTTGAGGGCGCGCGCCAGAAGGACCGCCAGCACGCAGTACTCCGCCGCGTGCAGCAGGTAGTCCGGGTAGGCGCGGGCCCACGGGATGCTGGGCTGGCCGGAGAGGTGGAAGATCAGCCCGAGGTACGCGACGAGAGGCGCCCACAGCCAGAGCCTGCGCGCCAGGGACGCCAGGGTCATCGCTGCAGGGGGAAGGGGTACATCACGTAGGCGACGATGAGCGACAGGACGATCATCGAGCCACCCAGAACCAGAATGACACGCACCCGATCGCGGCCCCGGTTCTGCGTCAGGAACGCGAAGAAGATCGCTACCAGGATCGAGAACAGCGCCAGGTTCAGGAAGTGGCTCCGGATCATGCGCCCTCCGCGATCAGCGTTTCCGCCCCATCGCGATGTCGAAGGCGTCCAGGAGGAGCAGGAGGTTCATCAGTCCGGCCGTCAGGAGGAAGGTGTTCCCGTACTCGTAGGTCGGATGCCGCACCCGCTCTCTCAGATGGGTCATGAGGGCCTGGCGGCGAGGGTCGCCTTCGTCGGGGGGCAGGCGATAGACGAGGGAGCCCACGCTGGACATGCGGGCGACCACGTCCAGTGGCCCGAGCGCCAGGTTGTCGAAGGTCGCGAGGTAGCTCAACGGCTGCTGCGGGTCGATGAGGGAGGCCGTCCCCCCCGACGCCAGGCCGAAGCCGAAGGCGAAGAAGACCACGAAAAAGAAGGCGACCGCGCGCCCTTTCTTCCCCAGGTACAGGTGACCGAGTCCCGGAAGCAGCCATCCGAGGACGCAGGGCAGGATCGGCGAGACGCTCGGCAGCGGCGCCTCGGACGCGCCCTCCGGCCCGCTCACGGCGTCGGGAGCCGTCTCGGCCACGCGGCTACTCCTTGACGACCCAGACCCGGACTTCGCCCATCACGTCGGCGTGCACCTTGACGGGGACGGTGTAGATGCCCAGCGCCTTGAGCGGTTCGTCGAGCAGGATCCGCCGCTTGTCGATCACCACGCCCTCCTTGGCAATGTAGTCGGCGATGTCGGACGCCGTGACGGAGCCATACAACTGCTCGTTCTCGCCGACCTTCCGGACGATGGTGCAGGAGATCCCTGCCAGCCGGCGCGCCACCACGGCCGCCTCCTCGCGCTCCTTGGCCTGGGTCAGGACGTAGCGGCGACGCTCGCGCTCCACGACCTTGAGGTTGCCTTCCGTGGCCGTCAGGGCCTTGCCTTTGGGCAGGAGGAAGTTGCGGGCATAGCCGGCGGCGACGTCCACGACCTCGCCCCGGCGCCCCAGCTTGTCGATGTCTTCCCTCAACACGATGCGCATGCTTGATTCCCCGCGGGTGAAAGGCTCAGTCCGACGTGAAGGGGACGAGCGCCAAGGCGCGGGCCCGCTTGATCGCCTGCATGACCTTGCGCTGGTGCTTCGAGCAGGTGCCCGAGATGCGCCGCGGGAAGATCTTGGCGCGCTCGGGAACGAATCCCTGCAGGAGGCGGATGTCCTTGTAATCGATGAATTTGATCTTCTCGTCGCAGAACTTGCAGAACTTCTTCTTTCGGAACAGGAACTTGCGTTTGAACTGCTTTTTGGGTCGGCCGGCGTCGCGCCCGCCCCCCGAATCGTATCGGCCCATGTTCGGTGTCTCCCCTGGTCCGCGCCGTCAGGGCATCAGGCCCTGCTCGGCGGGAATGTCCTCCCGCTCCGCCGGACGTGGCTTCATCATCGGCGATGGACCTAGCTGCGACTCATCCTCGACCCGCACGGTCAGGTGGCGCAGGATCCTGTCGTTCATCCGGTAACGCCGATCGACCTCCTTGACGTGCTGCGGAGGACACTCGAGCGTCATCAGGACGTAGATGCCCTCCTCCCGGTGGTCGATCGTATAGGCGAGCCGTCTCTTGCCCCACCTTTCTACCTTGATGACCTTGCCTCCGGCCGCGACCGTGAGCTGGTCGATCAATTGGACCAACTCGTCGATCTCACCGTCGGAGAGGTTCGGATCGGTCACGAAAATCGTCTCGTATTGTAGCATTCTGCTAGTCCCTCACCTGTCGCCTGGACCCGCGTCGGGCGGCTCAGCGCCCGGCTTGCGGTTGAAACGGTTCATCGCCTGTTCGAGCCCATCCCGCACCACGCTCAGGGCGCAATCCGCCGCGGCGCCGATCACCTCCGGCAGCCGCTCGCGCTCCTCGGGCGGAAACCGCCCGAGCACGAAGTCGACGTGCTCCGCGCTCGATCCCGCGGGGCCGATGCCCACGCGGAGCCGCGGAAACTCCCTGGTCCCCAAGGCCTCGATGATCGAGCGCAGGCCGTTGTGCCCTCCATGACTCCCCTGCCGCCTCAGCCGCAGGGTTCCGAAAGGGACCGCCAGATCGTCGCAGATGACCAGCGCCTCTCCGGGCTCGGCCCCCTCCGCCGCCAGGAGCGCCCGCACCGCCGGGCCGCTGCGGTTCATGAACAGGATCGGCCGCGCCAGCGTCAGCGGGACGCCATCCAGATCCGCGCTCCCGACGAGACAGTGCGACGCCTCGCGCTCCGCCGTTCCGCTGTGACGCCGTCCGATCTCCTCGAGCACCATGTAGCCGACGTTGTGTCGCGTCCGCTTGTAGCGGGCGCCGGGGTTGCCGAGACCGATGAGCACCCGGATCACGCGTCATCCGGACCCTGTTACTTCTTCCCTTCGGGCTTCTTGGTGTCCTTCTTCTTCTCCTCCGCCTCGGCGCCTTCCGCCTCCTCCCCCTCGGCGGCCGCCTTGCCCTTCTTCAGGACCTCCGGTTCCGCCGGAGCCGCCGTCACGGCCTCGGCGGCCGCCGGTGCCGCAACCTCCTCCTTGGCCGGTGGCGAGCAGACCGCCACGATCAGCGCCGGGTCGCTCAGGATGCGGTAGCGGTCGCTCTTGGGCAGGTCGGCGACGCTCAGGTGGTCTCCGATCTTGAGCGTGGTGACCTCGATGTCGAGATGCTCCGGGATGTCCCCCGGCAGGCACGACACGCGCACCTGACGCGTCACGTGCTCCAGGATCCCGCCATCCAGCTTGACGCCTTGGGGCTCGCCCTTGAGGACGACCGGCACTTCGACCTCCATGACCGCGTCCATCTGGATGCGGAGGAAGTCGGCGTGGATCAGCCGGCCCTCCACGGGGTCGACCTGGTACTCCTTGATCATGACGTGTCGCCGCTGATCGGTGCCGGCCAGGTTCAGCAGGAAGATCGTGTTGACGCCCGATTCAGACCGGATGATGTCCCGGATGCGGTCCGGATCGACCGTCAGCGGCACGGCGTCGCGCCCGCCGCCGTAGAGGATGGCCGGGATCTGCCCCGACCGCCGCAGGCGGCGCGAGACGTTCTTGCCGCTCGTCTCCCGCTTCGTGACATCCACCACCTGTTCGTTCATCGATCCCTACCTCCGCCGGCGCGCGCCTCGGGCATGGGTCCTCAGTCCCTAGACGAACAGGGAGCTGACGGACGAGTTCGTATGGATTCTCCGGATCGCCTCGCCGAGGAGCTCGGCGACCGACAGGACCGTGACCCGACCGGCCTTCGCCTTGCCGGGATCGAGCGGGATGCTGTTGGTGACCACGGTCTGAGCCAGCTCGATGCTGCGCAGCCTCTCGAGAGCGGGTCCCGACAGGACCGCGTGGCTGAAGCAGCCGTAGACCGACCGGGCCCCTTCCTTGGCGAGCGCCTGAACCGAGCCGACGAGTGTCCCGGCGGTGTCGATCATGTCGTCCACGATGAGACAATTGCGCCCGTCGACCTCTCCGATGACGTGCATGACTTGAGGTTCGTTCTTCTCGCCGCGCCGCTTGTCGATGATCGCCAGCGATCCGTTGAGCCTCTTGGCGTAGGCGCGTGCCCGCTCGACGCCGCCCGCGTCCGGCGACACGATGACCAGGTCCTTGAGACCGAGACGCTGCACGTGCTCAATGAGGACGGGAGCCGCGAACAGGTGGTCCACCGGAATATCGAAGAAGCCCTGGATGGCGGGCGCGTGCAGGTCCATGGCGAGGATGCGGTCCGCTCCGGAGGCCGTCAGCAGGTCCGCCACCAGCTTGGCCGTGATCGGCACGCGGGGCTTGTCCTTGCGGTCCTGCCGAGCATAGCCGTAATACGGGAGCACCGCGGTGACGCGCGCCGCCGACGAGCGCTTGAAGGCGTCCAGCATGACCAGGAGCTCCATCAGGTTGGCGTCGACGGGCGGGCAGGTGGGCTGGATCACGAACACATCCGTGCCGCGGATGTTCTCCAGGATGTGGCAGTAGGCCTCACCGTCGGCGAAGCGCCGGACGTCGGCCGCACCGGGCGCGATGCCGAGCGTGGCGCAGATCTCGCGTGCCAGCGCGGGATGCGCGCTGCCCGAGAACACCTTGAGGTCGCCGTCGATGCCCGCCGCTTCGTTCATCCCCTGCCGCTCCAAGTCCCCGCCCCCCCGCGCCTGGTTGGGGCGGGAGGATTCGAACCTCCGGTGCTGGATCCAAAGTCCAGTGTCTTACCGCTTGACGACGCCCCATCACGCGGGCTCATGCGCTGTCCTCACCGTCCCCGTCCGGGCCTTCGTGCCCGCCGGCCCCTCCGGAACCTTCCGAGGGACCGGGAGGCCCGGCCTCCGACCCCGATCGGGCCACCGCTTCCTGGTAGCACGCCAGGATCCTGTCTTCGATTTTCTTCCGCGTCTCGCTGTTCAAGGGATGCGCGATGTCCCGGAACGTGCCGTTCTTCCTTTTCTTGCTCGGCATCGAGATGAACAGCCCGCTCGTGCCGCTGATGATCTTGATGTCGCTAACGACAAAGCAGTCGTCGATGATGATGGAAACGAACGCTTTGAGCTTCTCCTCGTCGACGGGGAATACCCGGACGTCAGTGATCTCCATGTCCGGCGCCTTTCCCTGGCACCCTGCCCGGACGCTCTCTCAGTGCTCCATCCAGTCCCGCTGGTACGTGGCCCGGTCGAGGGTCGCGCAGGCCAGCGCCCGGAACCCCTGTCGTTCCAGTGTCCCCGCTGCCTCCCGCGCCGCCGCGGCGCTCGCGAAGACGCCGAAGACAGCCGATCCGCTACCGCTCATGGCAGCCACCCTCGCACCCGCCGCGAGGAGCGCCTCGCGGATCGGACCGATCTCGGCGCACAAGCGCTCGGCGTGCGGCTCGAGATCGTTCCCTAACCGCACCAACGACTCAAGATCCGCGAGGATACGCCCGGAGTCGCGTATGCTAGCCGTTCGGGGTGCAAGTGTCAATGGCTCTTGAAGCTGCGCGTAAACGAGGGGCGTCGGAAGGGGCTCGACGGAAGAGGCGACGACGAGATCGGCCCGTGGCAGGTCCGGCAGGGGGTGGATCACGGTCCCCCTCCCCTTCAGGAGCGCCGCCCCCCCGACAAGGAAGTACGGCACGTCCGATCCCAGGGCGGCGGCGTGGCGCTCCAGAGTCTCGGCCGGGAGCCCCAGGGCGTATAGAGCGTCGACCCCTCTCAGGGCCGCCGCCGCGTCGCTGCTGCCGCCGCCCAGGCCGGCCGCGATCGGGATCCGCTTCCGCAGCCGCATGGCGAGGCCGCGGTCGGGAGGACACTCCCCCAGCAGGGCCCTCGCGGCACGCCAGACGAGGTTCGTGGGATCGGCCGGCAGGCGAACGTCGTCGACCTCGAGCCTGATCCCGTCCCCCCCGATCGCGAGCTCGAGACCATCGTGGAGAGTGACGCTCTGCACGACGGTCTCGATCTCGTGGAACCCGTCCGGGCGGCGTCCCAGGACCTTGAGGAAGAGATTGATTTTGGCGGGGGCCCGCAGGCGGAGAGAGGTCATTGTCCCCCGGAATCGGCGGCTCCGAAGAGCGCCGGATCCTCCGGCCGGCCGAAGATAGCACTTCGTTCGAAGCTTTCCGGGATGCTGGGCGCGAACAGGTCGTCGGGGAGGCGCGCCGCCAGAGGAGCCTCGAGCGCCGTCAGGGTGATCGTCACGTCCGCCGAGGGCAGAGTCATCCTGATGTCGCGCGGCCAGCCCCCGCCCGGCAGAGCGAACCGGTCACCGTATTCCACCTTGGCGAGGATCGCACCGCTGACCGCATCGCTCAGGACGGCCTCCCGCAAGGGCTCGCCGGCGGCTCCGACGACGCCCGAGAACCGGATGTCCCCCGCCGCGCACGCGGCGTCCCACCGAAGGTCCGTGGCGGGGGTCGACGGGGCCCCCGCGGCGGCGGGGAGCGGGCAGAGAGGAACTCCCGAGAGCAGGGCGATCAGGCGCGCGCCGTCGAGCGGCAGGCCGAGCAGGTGGTGCATCGCATCGGGGGTCGCTCGGGTGAGGTCGTAGCGCCGCTCCGCGGGCAGGATCGCCGTCGCCTGCGCACCGTCCGTGGCCACGACGAGGCGCGGGCCGCCGACGGGACCGAGGAACTCCAGCCGGGCCTCCGAAGGGGGGCGCAGCGCCGCCGCCATGCGGAACCGGGAGCGTCCGCGCGGGCCGTCCGATTCGACGCGGAACAGGACCCGGACGCCGTCCCCCTCGGGGACGGGCTGGGTGACCGGCCGGGGGCCGCCCGCGCAGGCGGCAACGAGGAGCAGCAGGACCGTCGGGCGAAGAACGGGAGACGGGCGGCTCAGTGGGGGGAGCGGATCCGTTCCTTCGCCTTGGCCATCTTCTCCCGGATCCGATCCGGCTCCTCGTGCCCGCACTTCAGCGCCGCCTCCCACTCGCGCAACGCCTCCTCGTCCCGACCCGTCGCGACCAGGAGATCTCCGAGGTGCTCCCGGATCGCCGGGTCGGTCGCATCGTACCGCAAGGCGGCCCGCAACTTCGCTTCGGCCGGCTCGTAGCGCTCGAGCTTGAAGAGGACCCAGCCGAGGCTGTCGAGGTAGGCAGGATTCTCCGGGTCGAGCTCAAGGGCCCTCTCGACGTACGACATGGAGTCGCGCAGGCGGACCCCCTGATCGGCGAGCAGATAGCCGAGATAGTTGAGCGCCATGGCGTTGTCGGGGTTCACGGCCACCGCCTGCGCCAGTGCCTGCTGGGCCTGATCGATCCGGCCGAGGCGCTCGAGGGCGGCTCCGTGCGCGAACAGCAGCCGGTCGTCGTCCTTGTGGCCCTTGAGACCGTCCGACAGGGTCGCTTCGGCGTCGGCGAACCGCTTGCTCCGCATCAGGGCCTCGCCGACGCCCACGTAGGCCTCGACCGAGCTGTCCTGACGCTTCAGCAGATCCTTGAAGTAGGCGCCGGCCGCCTTCTCGTCGCCGCGGGCCAGGAGGATCTCGCCCCTCAGTACGTACATTTCGAGCGCCTCGGGGAAGCGCTCCGTCGCCTCGGCGGCCGTCCGATCGGCCCCCTCCAGGTCCCCCTGAAGCAGAAGAGACCGCGCCAGGAGGAACACCAACTCGGGCCTGGTGCCGTTGTCCAGTTTGGCGGCGCGGGCGAAGGCGGACGAGGAGGCGGCGTAATCGTGCACCTCCATGGCCAGCAGTCCGACCTGCGCGCTCGCGAGCGTCACGAGCGTCGTCTCGCGCTCGGTCAGCTTCCCACGGGACTCGGCGAGCCGGATCATCTCGTCGTAGCCGCGCCGGGCGACCTCGGCGTTCCCCATCTTGCGCTGGAGCCGGGCGTGGTGGAACAGGGTCTCGAGGCTCGTCGGGTTGACTGCCAGGGCGCCTTCGCAGGCCTCCGCCGCCTTCTGGTACTCGCCGACGGCCTCATAGGCCTGCGCCAGCGGCAGCAGCCGGCGAGCGTCGCCGGCGTCCAGCCGGCGGGCCCGCTCCAGGAAGTCGATGGCCTCGCGATCGTGGCCGGCTTCGAGGTGCAGCAGGCCCACCCGATCGAACAGGCCGGTGTCGATGATGTCGGCGCGCAGCGCCGGGTCGTAGAGCGCGAGCGCCTCCTCCAGGCGGCCGCCGGTTTCATAGATCCCCGCCAGCGCGTCGACGGCCTCCATGCTGAGAGGCGAGCGGGAGACGAGGTTCGTCAGGATGGTCTCGGCTTTCTCGGCCTCGCCGGTCTTGATGAGGATGCGCGACTGGAGGAGGCTCAGCGAGGGAGGCAGCGGCCGTCGCGACGCCAGGCGATCGAGCACCTCCTCCGCTTCCCGGATTCGCCCCATCTGGAAGCAGACTTCCGCCAGGGCCCGCACCGTGGCCTGGTCGTCGGGATCGGATCGAACCGCCTCTCGATAGGCCTCGAGCGCCCGCTCGATGTGAAGATCGCCGTCGATGCCGGCGCGCGCCTGGCCGAGATGGATGTCGCCAAGGAGGCTCCACGCTTCGGCCCACCCGGGGCGCTGGGCGAGCGCCTTGCGGGTGATCTCGATCGCGCGCTCGAAGTGGCCGAGCAGGTCGTGGGCCCGGGCGGTCTCGAGCAAGAGCGCCGGATCGGGATCGCGCTCGATCGCCTGCTCCAGGAGCTTCACCGCCGACTCCTCCTGGCGGTCGAACAGGAGCATCTGCGCCTGGGCATAGAGCTGATAGGCCTGCGCCCGGCGGGAGAGGTCCGCCGCCCCGTTGGCCGCGGAGGCAGAGGTCACCGCGACCAGCATCGGCAGAAGCCAGGCCGCTCCGAGGGTTGGATGACGTCGGGCCGTCATCGGGAGGCGCCTTCTGCCGGACCGTCGGCGCGCATCTTCAGCCGGTGCGAGAGCGGGTTCACGGACAGGTCGACGATGACGCGCTGGTCGGCCGAGAGAACGAGGTCGATCCCCTCGATGTCATCCACATCGCCTCCGTCGCCGACAAGCCGCGCCTCGATCCGATGCCGGCCCGGTGTCGTGGCGATCTCCCGGACCCATCGCGCCTTGCCTCCCGATCCCTTGATTGATTCATCCAGCACCGTTACGCCGTCCAGGCGGGCCGTCACCGATCCGGACCGGAGCCGGTGCTGCAGGCTCAGAACCAGCAGGGCCGATGCCTCGCGCGGCGCCGCAGTTACCTCGCGTGGCGCGGGGGGATCGGTCGAGAGCGCCGAGCCCAGAAGGGTCCCTGACGCGGACTTCGGAGTCCGATCGGCTCCCCGTAGGAGATACGGCGCGGCAGCCAGGATGGCCAGAGAAACCAGGAACAAAGACCAGCCCGCGAGCGCACGGGGCCCCGTTAGGGACAGAGCGGGCCGCGGCGGGACGGGGGGCTGGCCCTCGGCCACCGAGGGCGCGATCACGGCTCGGGAGGGAAGCGAGGATTCGAGCGTCGGCGGGCCCGCCCGGTTCGCCGTCTCCCTCCAGGCACTCACGACGGACTTGAGATCGGTCGCCAGGTCGGTGCAGAGCGGGTACCGCTCGGCGGGGGATTTCGCCAGCGCCCGGGCGACGATCGGATCGACCGCTGGGGGGAGCGTGGGATTGAGGCGCGAGGGCGGTGGGGGCGTCACGTTCACCACCTGGTAGGTGATGGCGGTGATGCTCTCGCCGGCGAAGGGCCGCTCGCCCGTCATGAGATGAAACAGCGTCACGCCGAGCGCGAACTGGTCGGCCCTGCCGTCCACCGACGCGCCGGTCACCTGTTCCGGCGACATGTAGTTCGGCGTGCCGAGGAACTTCCCCGGCCGCGTGACGTCCGCGGCGGCCATCCGGGCGATTCCGAAGTCGAGGATCTTCAGTTGGCCGGAGGCCGTCATCACCAGGTTGCCGGGCTTGATGTCGCGGTGCACGACGCCGTTCGCGTGCGCGTAGTCCAGGGCGTCGGCCGCCTGCGAGGTCAGATCGGCGATCTGGCTCAGCGGCAGACGCCCGCCGCCCGCCAGCAGCTCCTGCAGGTTGTTCCCGGTGACGTACTCCATGGCGATGAAGGCGGCGCCCTCGGCCGCCTTCTCGCCGACGTCGTAGATGGTCACGATGTTGTTGTGGCTGAGTCGTCCCGCGATCTGCGCCTCATGGTAGAAGCGCCGCAGGAAGTCCTCCTCCTCCCCCGGGCCGAGGGGAAAGCTGAAGGACACGCACTTGAGCGCCACCACGCGGCCGATGCGGGGATCGCGGGCCTTGTAGACGACGCCCATCGAACCGCGTCCGATCTCCTCCAGCACCTCGTAGCGCCCGATGGTCTTGGGCAGGCTCATCCGCCCGCACCTCGCTCCCCGTCCGCACTCCAGCGGACTTGAAGTCAATATAGGGGCGCGCTCAGCGGGCGTCCAGAGAAGAAGCCGGGGGCGCGGCGGAATAGGGATCGGTCCGGGCCGGTTTGGGGTCTTTGCCGGGCGGGAGGCGCCTTCCCGACTGCCTCAGGCGGCTTCGCGCTCCGCGGGCCTGGCAACCCCGCGCAGGTACTCGATGGCCTTCTGACGCTGGGAATCGCCCGAGGCCGAGCCCTCGGCGGTGATGACAAGATCGGGATCGATCCCCTTGCCGTTCCACTCCTTGCCGGTGGGAGAGTGCATGGAGCCGACGGCCAGGATCACCCCGTCGCCGTTGCGCAGGGGCAGAATCGAAGCGACCGTGCCCGTCCCCCAGGTGCGCTCCCCCAGCACCGCGGCGCCCGCGGCATCGCGCAGGCCGGCCGTGAGCGCTTCGCATCCCCGGCTGGTCCCCCCGTCGACCAGGAGAGCGAGTGGTCCGCTCCAGGCGCGCCGGCGGCCATCGGCGCGGTAGGCCTTGTCGCCGTCGAAGCGATCAGTGACGCTCACGATTACGCCGTCCTTCACGAACAGGCTGGCCATGCCGATCGGCTCCGCCAGCGATTCGGAGGCACAGCCACGCAGGTCGAGCAGCAACCGCTTGATGCCCTGCGATCGGAGCGAAGCGATCGCCTGGTCGAGACGGCGGGCGTCCCCCTCGCGGATGCCGGCGATGCGCACGACGCCGACCTCGGGAGCGACGAAGTTCCCCACGGGCTGGGGCGGAGGCAGGACCTTGCGCTCGATGGTCAATGTCTTGCGATCCCCTCCGTCGGCCGGGTTCAGCACCAGCACCGCCTTCGACCCGGATTTGCCCCGCAGGGCCTGTGCGGCCTCCCAGGCGCCCATGAGGCGAGTCGTGCGGCCGTCGATGCTGAGGAGGATGTCGCCGCTCTTCACGCCGGAGGAGGCCGCGGGGCTGCCGGGGAGGGCCGAGACGACTATCGCGTAGCCGTGGCGCTTCGAGAGGTTCACGCCGACCTCGGCGGGACCGGCGTTCTCGCCGCGCGTCGCCTTCTGGTATTCGGCCGGAGTCAGGTACTCGTTGCCCGGATCGAGCGACTCGAGCATGCCGCGGTACGCGCCCTCCATGAGTGCCTCGATCTGGACCGGCTCGACGTAGTTGTTCATGGCGAGGTACAGGGCCTCGTTGAACACCCGCAGGTAGTCGTAGGTTCCTTCGGTCGCCGCCGCGCTCCCCAGAAGGCCCCCGGCCAGGGTCAGGGCGATCGTCACCGCCGACAGCAGGAGGAGCACCTTTCGTTCGATGGACAATTTCATCATCGCGTCTCCGGGCGGGTCGCAGCACGGCCCGCGTTGCGCCTCAGCCACGGCACCGGGTCCTCGGCTTTCCCGTGGTGGCGGACTTCGAAATAAAGGCCCGTCGCTCCGAAGGTCCCCTGCTCGCCCGTTCGGGCGATCGGCTGATCCCGGCGGACCTCCTGGCCCGCCTCGACCAGCCGCTCTCCGAGCTGGCCGTAGATAGAAAGATACTCGTCACCGTGGTCGATGACAATCATCTGGCTGTAGCCGCGGAACCAGGCGCTGAAAGCGACCCGGCCGTCGAACAGGGCCCGCACCGGCTCGCCGGGGGGGGAGGCGATCTCCAGCCCCGGGTGGGGCACCTGGGTGGCGAAGCGCGGGTGGCGGACGTTCCCGAAGGGGATGCTGACCTCTCCTCTGACCGGCCAGTTGAGCAGCCCACGGAAGCGCGGCAGGCCGTAGGAGGGCGTGGCGCCCCCCCCTGGGACGCCAGGGAGAGACTGGAGCAGCGTCTGCAGATCACGTTCCACCTGCACCAGCGCCATGAGAGCCTGCTCGCCGCTCTGCTGCCGGGCGCGGATGTCGGAGAGAAGGTGGTTCTTGGTCTTCCGGGCGGTCGTCAGGTCGACCTGACGCCGCGCCTTGTCCGCCAGGAGTCCCTGCAGGCTGGCCTGCGTCTCTTCCAGGTCGTGCACGGCGGCATCGAGGCGCGCGCGCTCGTCGAGGATCGCCCCGACCCGCCGCGATTCCTCGCGCGCCAGGGCCTCGGCGGCGCGCTGGGCGCCTGCCAGCTCCCCCGGCGACGAGGCCGTCAGGACCAGGCGCAGGTCGCGCGACGGTCCGGCCTTGTACATCTCGACCAGCCAGCGACGCAGGTCCCTTTCCGCCAGCGTCGCCCGCCTCCCCGCCACAGCGGCCGCGGAGCGCGCCCTCTCCTGGGCGCGGCGCTTGGAGGCGATTCCCGCCTCCAGGAGCGATGCCTCGCGCCCCAGGACCGCCAGGGTCAGGTCGATCGAGTCGAGCTGATCCAGCAGGCTCCCGGCGTCGGATTCGCCCTGCAGAAGCCGCTGCCGGAGCGCGTCGATCTCGCCCCGAATCTTCTCCAGGCGCGCCGTCTCCTCCGGGGTCTCGTCCTCGCGGGGCCCTTCGGTGGGAGCCGCGGCGGGAGGGCTCTCCTCCTGGGCCGGGCCCGCCCCCGGTTCCTGCGCGCGGCAGGGACGGGGGACGGAGACGGTCAGGAGCAGGGCGGTCAGCCACAGCCCGGCTGCGGCCGCCCCTGGCACCCGTCCCGCGCGGCGCTTCAACGCACGAGGCTCCTGCCGTCGATGCCCGGCACGCCGGGCACGCCAAGCAGCTCCAGGATGGTCGGGTAGATGTCGCCAATCCCGGGAGCGCCCGGGTCGAGTCGGACGTTCGAGAACAGCACTCCCGGGACGACGGAGGGATCGTTGGAGCAGTGATCGCCGCTCCAGGGCTTCAGATTGTCCTCGAAGATGTTGGGCGGCACCTCGCCGAGAGCCGTCTGCCACCCCACGCGGTAGTGATCGCGGTTGGCCGGCCGGAGATCGGGCAGGACGCGCGGGTCGAACCCGGAATAGATCTCCTCGCGCCGGTAGACCTTCAGGACCGGCTTCTCGCCGGTCTCGGGATCGACGAGGGATTCGAGGCCCCGGGCGATCGCGTCGCGAACCTCGTCGTACTCGCGCCCTGGCGCCACGCTCCCCTTCGGCTCGCGCCCGAGCAGGTTGATGTAGATGTTCCCCAGGCCCATGGCGTAGGCCTTGGTGCGCGACCAGTCCACGAACTTGAAGAACTCCCCCAACTCGCCGCGGTCGAAGAGATCCTCGAGGGTCTTGCCGCCGTACGACCCTTCGCGCAAGGTCATGAAGCCGTTCTTCACGAGCCAGGTGTTGTAGTTGACCCCGCGCCTGAAGGAGGCGAATCCGTGATCAGAGCAGACGATCAGGGCGGTCCTTGGGCCCATCCGCTGCACCGCCTCGCCCACGATGGCGTCCATCCGATCGTAGGCCTTGTCGATCTCGCCCGCGTAGCGCTGCGCCCGGACCGCGTCGAACAGAGGATGACCGGGGTCGTGCAGTCGCCAGAGCATGTGCCCGACGCGATCGGTGAAGTCGAAGACCTGCAGGTAGAGCCGGTCCTGGCCCGATTCCAGGGCGCTCTTCATCATCGCCAACTGGGTCGCGACCGTCATCTCGAGATCCTCGAGGAAATGCGACTCGTCGGTCAGCCCGGAAGGCAGCGACCAGGTGTCGATAGGCCAGCCCAGGGTCTTGAACAGGCCGAAGGCCCGGACGAGATCGCGCGCGTAGGAGACCGGCGAGGTGAACGGGATCGGCTGGCAGTCGGGATGGAAGTTGAGCGGGCTCATGTAGAGCTTCAGCTCCGGATCGAGCGCCAGCAGCTTGAAGCGCACGATCCCCTTCAGCCCGGCGACCGCGTCGACGAGGGGATTCACGCGCACCGGGACGACCAGGAAGGGACTCCACTGGCCCGGGGTCAGGGTCTGGCGCTGCCCGGCCATCTCGAGGATCACGGAGTCGTCCCGGGCGTCGATGACCAGCGGCACGTCGAGCCTGCGCCGCACGCCGTTCCCGGCGAGCCGCTTCTCGATGGCCGCGCGGGCCTCCTTCCTGGCCTGGGGCGCGTCGATCCCCTTGAGCGCCTCGTCGATGGCATAGTCGTAGAACGGCTTGTTAAGCGGCCCGACGACGGCCGTCTCGATCCGCCCGCGCCGCGCCTTGAGCTTGATGATCTCGACGCTGAACTGGTTGTCGGAAAGGCTGAGCGAGGCATCGGAGGTGTAGAACGAGGGAGACCCGATGCGCCCGCGCATGTCCGGCACGCCCAGGCCCGAGAGCATCGTCAGGTGATCGTGGCTTTCCGCCGGGAACGTGTCCGGGACGTGGATGACGCGCGTCTGCACTCCGGCCGCGGCTGCGGCCGTCCAGAACGGCAGGCCTTTGCGCGCGTTGTGCGCGTCCGGAACCTCGCGCGGCATCCAGCGGGAGACCAGCAGGCCAGCGCCGGCACCCGCGATCGCGGCGACCACGACGGGCATGAGCCAGAGCGCCCCCCGGCGCCGCCGGAGGAGGAGCCCGAGACCACCCCCCAGCACGAGACCGAATGCCGCCGCGATCCCGCCGAAGGCCGCCGGGTTTCTGGCCCCGAAGAAGAGCGGGCGCTTCCCTTCCTTGATCATGGCGAACTCCGGCAGGTACGTGCCTTCGGTCCGCCTCAGGAAATCGAAGATCTCCGTCCGCCCCGGATTGAGCCCGGTGGCGAAGGAGGCCCAGGAGACCGGCGTCTGGGGAGGGTTGGTGCTGCGGAGGGGCGCGTACATCCCCTGCGCTTTCAGCTTCGCCAGATTCGGGAGCCTCCCGGCGGCCATGGCCTGCTCCACGAGCGCGGCGTCGGCGCCGTCGAACCCGAGGACGACGACCTTGTCGTAGGGGGTGGCGGCCCGGGCGCCCGCAAATACGGCCAGCCCCACGATCACCATGCACGAGAGCCAGCGGCCGGCGGCCGCCAAGTACCTCGGTCGATGGTTCTCCAAGTGACTGAAAGGCTGGGGGTTGCTTGTCGGCATGCGGGGTCGAAGTATAGGGGAAAAGGGCTCGCCGGACAATCTTTTCCGCTATCATCCGGCCGCCAATGCGCCCGCCGATGTCGCGCGACCTCGCTCCGCTGGCGACGGTGTGCTGCCTCGCGCTCTGGGTCACGGGCTGCGCCCTCAGCACGCCCGACCCCGGAACGCTCACGGTCGCCGTGGACAGCGGTCCCAACAGCCTCGACCCGCGCGTCGGGTCGGACGAAGCCAGCCGCCGCTTCAACGACCTCGTCTACGGCGCCCTGTTCCGCGTGGGCGACGACGGCCGACCCGAGCCGGAGCTGGCGGAAGGCGTGGAGCGGCCCGATCCGCTGACGCTCGTCGTGCGTCTCC
>DASRJX010000025.1:0-37067 GCA_035649235.1 Candidatus Cryosericum sp. | reverse complement strand
TTCGAGCGCCGGGACGATCTCCCCCAGGTAGCGGCCGAAGACGAGAGCGATGGCGGCAATCGACGCGGGGTAGGTGACGGCCTGCGCCGCCCAGCCGCCGACGAACGCCATGGCGGGGCCGTACACTTCGCGGTAATAGACGTAGAACCCGCCCGCGCGCGGAAGGCGCGTGCCGCATTCGGCATAACAGGCAGCGCCGCAGGCGGCGACGACCCCTCCGAGGAGCCAGAGCCCGGCGGCCCCTGCCGGCCCCGGGGCGGCGGCCGCCACGGCCGCCGGCGCCACGAAGATCCCCGACCCGAGGATCGTGCCGACGTGCAGCGCGGCGGCGTCGAAGAAGCCCAACCGGCGCCGCAACTCCCCCGCGTCCGGCGGCGCGGCAAAGGCGTCTTTCGGGTCCACGGCGACGGGAGTATACGTCGCCGCCGTCCGGCGCCCGCCTACGGCAGGAACTTCTCCGGGTGCTCGAGCTTCTCGGGCAGGTAGCGGTCGATGACGTAGTTGAGGCCCCACTTGGCGAGGGCCTGCTGCTCGGCGCGGACGCCCATCTTGAGCAGGTGCTCCATGGCGCCGACCCACGGCTTGTGGTGCTGGAAGAAGGGATCGTTCTTGATGGCGTCGCGCGCCCGCTTCACGTCGACGTCCTTGAGCGGGTGCGTCGGCAGCTTGTAGTCGAGGATGTCCTGGGGCGTGATGCCGAGGTAGCGCGCCTGCGGCACGCAGAAGAACTCGTTCAGGTGGGCGGCGTTGCCGGAGCCGACCTTGAGCGTCCGGTAGATGTTCGAGATGCCGTACGGGTCGCCGTCGACGAACACGTAGACGGGGATCTGCTTGAAGTCGGCGAGGCGCCGGATGAACCGCCGGCAGGCGCGCGTCGGGACGCCCCCCATCGAGACCAGGACGCAGTTGGCCGTCTTCCAGTACTTGTGCTTCACCAGCCTCTGGAACATGCCGGCGGTCTCGATCACCAGGATGAAGTCGGCGTCGGTCTCGAACTTCAGGTGCTCGACGGAGATCGGGATGGAGTAGGCGCCGGAGCCGAACTTGGTGCAGTCGATGCGGAGCGGCTTGCCGGTCTCCGAGTCGCGGTCGACGATGACGAGCTTCCCGGAGAGCTCCCCGCCCTTCTCCTCCGGCACGAAGCCGATCTGCTCCCGGTTGACCTCGAACAGCGCCTCGACGTCGTCCATGACGGCGTCGGATTCGGCCTGCTCCAGGAAGCGCGCCTCGTCCCAGTTCTTGGAGACGTAGTAGGCCTCCCGCTTGGTGGCGATGTCGTCGCCTCCGATCAGCTCCTTCGACAGCGCCATCATGCGCAGGGTCTGGGCGAATGTCTTGACGGTCGAGACGGTGAGCGTGCGCTCCTTCTTGCGGCCGCGCATCTCGAAATGGCCCTTCTTCGGGTCGTACTTGACGTTGCTGAGGCTGCGGAGCGGGAACTTCAGGTTCGGCTTGCGGCGCTTGAGGATGTCGCGCTGGACTTCCGACGCCGTGGCCTCGATCTTCTTCTCCGTGCTGGTCGCCATCCTGCCTCCCCGGGCGGGGAGTGTATCCCAGCGGCGAAGGATCGGACGACCTCGGCCCCTCCAATGGGACGAGGACAGGGGGGCGGGACGGCGGAGACCACGCCTTGCCAGGCGGCCGGGGGGGCCTGTAGATTCAAGCCATCCGGCCCGGACGAGGGTGTCCGGCGGCCGGCGTGGCTGGCCGCTCGCGTCCTTCCGGTCCGCGTCCGCCATCCGAGGCTCCCATTGAACCTACGGGATCTGGAACTCGCCCGCCGCATGCTGCAGGGTGACGAGGCCTCGTTCAACGAGTTCTTCGATGGCTACTTCCCGGTCCTGTATCGATTCGCCATGGCGAGGATGAACCGGGACGCGGACGGGGCCGAGGAGGTGGTCCAGACGGTGCTCGGCAAGGCGATCTCGAAGCTCGGGACCTATCGGGGAGAGGCGTCGCTTCTGACCTGGCTCTGCACCTTCTGCCGGCACGAGATCTCGGCCCATTTCGAGCGCGCCGGCCGGGAGGGTCGGACCGCCCACCTCTCGGAAGAGATCCCGGAGGTGGCGGCCGCGCTGGAGTCTTTGTCCTCGTTGGCGGGCGACGGTCCCGAGGAGGCGCTCCGCAGACAGGAGATCATGCGGCTGGTGCACGTCACGCTCGATCGACTCCCGGTGCGCTACGCCGACGCTCTGGAGTGGAAGTACATCGAGGGCCTCTCGGTCGTCGAGATCGCGGCACGGCTCGCCCTGAGCGCCAAGGCCGCCGAGTCGCTCCTGACCAGAGCGCGGGAGGCGTTCCGGGACGGCTTCTCCACCTTGACCAGGGGTGGGACGACGTGGGAGCCGGAGGAGACGGGATGAGCACGGAACCAGCGGGGATCTCGGACGAGAAGATCGCGGGACTGCTCCGCCTGACGGGCCCTCGTCCGGCCGTGCCGGTCGATCGGACCGAGCGGGTGAAGGCGGCGACTCATGATCGCTGGCGCGCCGAAGTCAGCGGCCGGTCGAGGCGCCGCAGGGTCCGCGTGGCCGCGGCGCTCGCGGCCGCGGCGGCGATCGTCCTCGTAGCCGGCCTCGCACGGCGCCTCCGGGTGGGTGCTCCGGCGCCGCAGGCGCCGGCGGCTCTGGTCGAGGCTGTGACCGGCCCTGTCTTCATCCGGCCGGCACAGGGGACGGCCACGGGGCCTTCTGCACTCCGTGCGGGCGATGCCGTGCCCTCCGGCAGCGGGCTCCAGACGGACGAGAACGGCCGCCTGGCGCTCCGGCTTCCGACCGGCGGATCGCTGAGGCTCGATGTCGATACACGGATCGAGGCGCTCACCGATCGCTCTCTGACGCTCGTGGCGGGCGCGGTCTACGTCGACTCGGGCGGCCGTCGCGCGCCGGGAGCGGAGGAGCCGGAGAGGGCGATCGAAATCCACACGCCGGCCGGCCGCATCCGGGAGATCGGCACGCAGTTCGAGGTGCGCCTCGGCGAGGCCACGGTACGCCTCCGGGTTCGCGAAGGCCTGGTGTCACTCGACCGCCCTTCGGGCGGCCTCCAGGTGACCTCCGGCTGGGAGCTTCAATTGGACAGCGGCGGCGCAACCAGCAGCCGCGAGCTGTCGATCCACGGCGAAGAGTGGGCCTGGACCGAAGCGATCGCGCCGAGGATGGCCATCGAAGGACGCTTCCTGCGGGAGTTCCTGGACTGGATGGCGCGGGAGCGCGGCCTGGGGCTTCAGTTCCGGAGGAACGACCTGGCCGCCTCCGCCTCGACCATCCGCCTGAACGGATCGATCGAGGGCCTGACTCTCGACCAGGCCCTGGAATCGGTCCTGCTGACCTGCGGGATGCGTCACCGGATCGAGGGAGGACTGCTGGTCGTCGAGGCTCCGGATGGCCCCGCCTTGTAGGGCCGGACGGGGCCGGCGCAGAATGACCTCGTGCGGTGCCGCCTCGCCATCGCCATCGCTATAGCACTCCTCCCCTGCCGGGCCGGCTTCGGCTCCACGCCGGCCACAGGGGAAGGCGTCCACCTCGGACAGCCGCTGATCGAGGCCCTGGATCACCTGCGCCGGCAGGGTCTCAACCTGATCTTCAGCACCGCCGTCGTGACCGAGGACTTGAAGGTTGTATTGCAGCCGGCCTCGACCGATCCCCGCGGCATCCTGAGGGAGATCCTCGCGCCGCTCGGCCTGGAGGCGAAGGACGCATCCGGCGGGTCGATCCTGATCCTCCGGTCCGCCCAGGGGCCGAGAGGGACGATCCGCGGCCGGGTCGTCTCCGCGGCGCGCGGCGGTCCCGTCGTCGGGGCGTCGGTCGGACTTCAAGGCGACGGTCCCCGCGCCGCCGCGCGCCCCGACGGGACCTTCGAGATTCCGGATGTCCCGGCCGGCGATCACGTCCTCGTCGCCGGAGCGCCCGGGTACGTCGAGAGGACCCTCGGGCCGATCACCGTCACACCGGGGGCGCCGCGCGAGTTGCTCGTGGCGCTCGAGGCGCTGCCGGCGTACGTGGAGGAGATCGTCGTCACGCCGGGGAGGCACGCCCTGGTCTGGGAGGATCACGCCGCGCGTCTGACCCTCGGCAGCGAGGACATCGTCCTCGCACCGACCATAGGAGGCGACGTGACGCGCGTGATCGAGCTGCTGCCGGGCGTCTCCTCCGCCGACAATTCCGCCGCCTTCAACGTCCGCGGCTCTCGCTCCCGTGACGTGTCGCTCGTTCTCGACGGGCTCGAGCTCTACGACCCGTTCCACATGCAGGACTTCCAGAGCCCCTTCAGCTTCGTCGACAGCAAAATCGTGGACACGATCGACGTTCTGAGCGGCGGTTTCACGGCGGAGTTCGGCGACCGCCATGGCGCCTTCGTCGAGCTCTCCACGGCCCTGCCGGAAGGGCCCGACCACACCGCGATCGAGGTCGGCACGATGAACAGCCGCATCTCCTACGCGGCCCCCGCCTCGAACGGCTCCTGGCTCGTGTCGGCCCGCGCCTGGTATCCCGAGGCGGTCCGCCATACGACCGAGCTGGGGAAGGACGGCCTCGATCCGCGCTTCGCCGACGCCTACGTCAAGTATTCCGCCGCCGTCTCGCCCGAAACCGTGCTCTCCTTTCACGGCCTGCTGGCCTCCGACCGGCTGGAGTTCCGCGAGACGGACGGCAACGAGCGCGTCGAGGCCCAGGACCGGAGCGGCTACGTCTGGGTGGGCGCGCTCCACTCGTGGTCCCCCTCCGTCTTCTCCGAGACCGTGCTGTCGGCGGGCCGCCTGGAGCGCTCACGGGACGGGCTCTCCGAGCCCGAGGACGAGGTCCTCGCGGTCGACGACGAGCGGACCGTCGATTTCTTCGGGCTGAAGCACGACATGACCTGGCAGTTCGGCGGGTCGCAGATGCTCCGATCCGGCATTCAGGTCAGGCCGCTGCAGGCCGACTATCGCTACTCCTTCGGCCCCTCAGGAGATCCCTCGGCCGCGACCTTGACCAGCCTGGACCCGTCGGGGACGTCGTACGGCGTCTACGCCGCCTACCGCGCCGCCCTCTCCGATCGCTTCGCGACCGAGGCGGGCCTCCGCTGGGACCGCCAGACCTACATCGACGACGACCAGCTGAGCCCGAGGCTCAACGCCATCTGGCGCATGGGCGACCGGACCGATCTGCGGCTCGGGCTGGGGCGGTTCTCGCAGTCGCAGCGGATCCACGAGCTCGACGTGGAGGACGGCGAGACGGAGTTCCGCCCCGCCGAGCTGTCCGGGAGGGCCGAGGTGACGCTCCAGCATCGGTCGCCCGGCGGCCTCCGCTTCCGGATGGACGCCTACTACGGCAAGGTGTCTCAGGTTCAGCCGCGGCACGAGAACCTGTTCCAGCCGATCGAGCTGTTCCCCGAGACGGAGGAGGATCGCGTTCTCATCGCCCCGGATCACGTGCGTCTGCGGGGGGCCGAGATCCTGGTGAAGGGGAACCCGGTCCGGCCCTTCTACTGGTGGGCGAGCTACGTCTGGTCGAAGGCGGAGGACGTGCTCGACGGCGAGGGGGTGCCGAGGAGCTGGGACCAGACGCACGCCGCGAAGTTCCTCACGGCCTACCGCTTCGGGGATCGCTGGTCGCTGTCGCTGGCCGGCTCGGTCCACACGGGCTGGCCGACGACGCCGGTCTCGGCCGTGGTCGTGGCGCTCCCGGGCGGGGGGACCGAGATCATGCCGATCCTGGGGCCGCGCAACTCCGACCGCTTCCCCACCTACGCGCGCTTCGACGTGAAGGCCAGCCGCACGTTTGCTCTCCCGGACGGCCGCCTGCGCCTCGATCTCGAGATTGCCAACCTGACGGACCGGGAGAACGTCTGCTGCGTCGACGATTTCGCCTACGACGTCCGTCCGGACGGCAGCGTCGACGTCGAGCCGGAGCTGAACGACTGGCTCGGCCTCACACCGTCCTTCAGCGTCCTCTGGGAGTTCTGAGTCGGCCGCCTCACGGCGTGCGCGTCCTCTCCAGCGTCTCGGTGAGCGTCGAGACGATGCGCTGCTCCTCCTGCTTCGACAGGCCGAGGATCTCGCGGAGCGCGATGCCGATGTGCGGGATGTAGGCCTTGATGTACGACTTCTTCTCTTCGGCCTCCGCCAGCCGCCGCCGGTGGCGCAGGAAGCCGCCCAGCTGCCGGCCCAGCTCCTGGAGGGCGAGCCGCAGCTCGCGGACGATCTCGGGATAGGTCGCGATCGCCTCCTTGCTTTCGGAGGTGAACGGCACCCAGACGGAGGCCATGTGCACGAACAGGATCATCGGCCCGGTCGGCAGGGCGCCCTTCGACTGCTGCAGCCCGTAGTTCCGCCAGTCGGTCAGGAGCACGGCGCGGGTGATCGCGCAGGCCGACTGCTGGTACTGCAGCGGCACGCGGTTCGCGAAGCGCCAAAGATCGACCAGCTCCTCCGCCGGGAGGTCCCCACCGTACGCCAGACCCACCTCGACCAGGAACGGGTTGCCGCGGTACACGGACGGTGAGCGCGTCGTGGAGGCGTAGAAGTCCGCCTTGAGCGTCTGCTTCATCCCCTCGAGGATCAGCGCCTCGCCGATCGGAACGATGACGTTCGTCGGCGGCGCCATGATTTTGACCTTGGGGATGGCGCGGAACAGGGCCTCGACCTCCGCCGTCGACAGCGACTTCGGCCGGGCGCTTGGGTTTAGGCCGGCGACCTTGCAGATCTCCAGGGCGACCCGGTCGCTGACCCGCGCGAAGTCGGCCTGGAGGGCGGTCGCGAGCGTCCGGCCGCGGGTCTCCCGCAGCATCGCCATCAGCACCCCCAGCTCGACCCCGTAGGGGTGCGGCTTGATCACGAGCGGCTCGCGCGGCAGCTCCTGGCTGAGGCGCTCGCGCTTGAACTCGTCCCCTTTCGGGGGCCGATAATCGACGCTGGCGTGCGGGTTGGCGAGCGCCGTCTGGACGATGTAGTCGTCCACCGATCGCCGGCCCTTCTTGTAGGAGCCGGCCAGCTCCATTTCGACCCGCGTGCCGTGCCCCCTCTCCCAGTCCGTCTCGCGGTCGACCAGGACCTTCGGCTCGTTGCGCGCCGTGTCGATCTGGATCTCGAAGTAATGCGCCGGCCTCTTGGCGCCGGTCCTGGACGTGATGCGGACCGGATGCCCCGTGGTGAGCTGCGAGTACATGCCGGCGGCCGAGATCCCGATCCCCTGCTGGCCGCGGCTCTGACGCAGGGTATGGAACTTCGACCCGTACAGGAGCTTGCCGAACACCTTGGGGATCTGGGAGCGCACGATACCGGGGCCGTTGTCGGTGATCGCCAGGCGGAAGCGATCCTCGGCCTTCTCCTCGATCTCGATCTCGAGCGCAGGCAGGATGCCGGCCTCCTCGCAGGCATCGAGCGAGTTGTCGACGGCCTCCTTGGTGGCGGTCAGGAGCGCCTTGGCCGGGTTGTCGAAGCCGAGGAGGTGCCGGTTCTTCTGGAAGAACTCGGCCACCGAGATCTCGCGCTGCCGTCTCCCGATCGTCTCCGCCGTCTCCCGGTGCCGGGCCGGCCCGCGCGCCGGCGTCCCCGCGGGCGTCTCCGTGACCGCGGGGGCCTGCGTACCCGCGGCGGGATCCGTGGCGGCGGGCGCCGCGGAGGCGGCCTCCACCGCCGCGGCTTCCTTCTCCTGGCCGCGTGGGCTTCGTGCCGGATTGAAGAGATCCATCTGCGCCACCTTCGCCTTGACGCCGCGGACCGCCGGCCGGATCGCCGCGCTCTTGGCGGCCTTCTTCGTCGCGGGTGGCGGAGCCGTCCTGATGGCGCGCTGTTTCTTCGACACGAGTTCCCTCATAAGTCGCGGCGATTCTACAGGATTGGACGTGCCTACGGGCAGGCCGCGAAGTTGCTGCGCTCTCCGCCGGTCATGAAGCCGAGCGTTCCCTCGCTGCCCGCGACGTTCTCCGCGGCCACGAGGTAGAGCCACGCCTGCTGCAAGGGGGGATTCGCAGTGTCCCGGAGCTGGGTGTCCGTCAGCCGCGAGTCGGCCTGGTCGTAGCAGGTCCCGAACGAGGCATAGGAGCCCGGCAGGGTCTTGCGGTACAGGTGGTAGAGGGTCGCCCCGGGGAGGGGGTCCCAGATCATGTGAGTCTTGTCCGTCCAGGTGACGTTCGCGACCTCGCCGGGCACGAGGAGCGGATTCACCTCCTCGAACGCGCCGAGGTCGCTCGCCGCCAGCCCGTTCCCGTCGTGGTCGCGCAGCCTCCAGTCCTTCGCCAGGTCGGTCGGGGGCTGGCCGTTGAAGGTCGCGGGGCTCGGGCCCTTGTCCAGGCAGGGTGAGAGCGGGCTGAGGTGGAAGTCCGGCAGCAGCAACGGGTCGGCCGAAATGTTCCCGTTCGCTCCGGCGCAGGTGGACAGCGTGAGATCGGAAAAAGAGAGCGACGAGCAGGCGACATTCAGCAGGTCGCCGCCGACGTTTCCGTACAGGATGCTGCTCTTGATGGCGACCGCTCCGTTGCCACTGTTGTCCACGGCCGGCCCCGCGTTCCCCGAGAGGGTCCCGTACTCCATCTGCAGCGAGCCTCCCGGGTTGATCAGCACTCCCCTGCCGGACAGGCCGATCACCACGTTGTAGAGCAGCGCCGGCCTCGAGGTCGCGACCGCCGTCCCCCCGATCTGGAGGAAGCGCGTCTCGGTGACCTGAATGGGGACCGTGGTGAGGATCCCCTGCTGGCCGGTGATGGTCAGGCGCCGGATCACAATGGCGGCGGCGCCCGCAGTGGAGCGCAGGTCGAACGCCGGACCAGGGCCGCCGTCGACGACGACCTCCCCCTGCGCCGCGTCCCCCACAAAGGAGATCTGCTTGCCGGCATTGACCACGATTGTTCCCAGGTATCCCGTCCCCGGCTCGATCACGATCGTCGTGCCCGACGCCTGGGCCGCGTTCACCGCCGCCTGGATGCTGGTGAAGTCCGGGCCGTCCAGCGGATCGGAGGAGACGTGGAGCGTCGGGCCCGGGCCGCACGCGTCCCCGACGCCGTCTCCGTTGGCGTCGGCCTGAGAGGGGTTGAAGAGGCCGTAGCAGTTGTCGCAGGCGTCACCCCACCCGTCGAGGTCGGCGTCCGCCTGCAGGACGTTGGCGGTGAAAGGACAGTTGTCGCACAGGTCGCCGAGTTCGTCCCCCTCGCTGTCCAATTGAGCGGAGTCCGCGACGTCCGGGCAGTCATCGTAGAGGTCCAGCACGAGATCGCCGTCGGTGTCGACAAGGCCGGCGCCGTTGTCGACATCGGCGGGGAACGTGCCGTCGAACGGGAGGACGCCGCCCCACAGGTCCGCCAGCGCGGCACGGTCGAAGTGGAAGGCGCGGACGCCGACGACCCCGCCCGCCGGCCCCGCCTCGAGCGGAGAGCCGGGCACCAGGTTGTAGTCTACCGTCGGGCTTCCCGGCGGCGGATCGTCGTCGACGTAACCGAACGCGGGGGGCCGGGCGAAGAACGTGTTGGCGCACCGGGTGTCCTCGAGGCCGCCGCTCTCCGTCGGATCCTCGGTCAGCCTCGAGTAAAGCCGATGCGTCGTGTCGATCACGCTCGGGAGGTCGCTGCAGGCGGCCGCGAGGTAGTCGTTGGCGTTCTCGATGCACGAATCGTTCACGGCGACGGAGATCGCCTGGTCCGTCGTCATCGTCAGATCCAGGATCGAGACCGCGGTCAACGTGCGGCGCCGGTTGTTGAAGGTGATGTTGGAGGCGGTGACGTCGTAGTCCGGATCGGCCCCGCTGACCTCGCTCAAGCTGAGAGCGCCACCGTAATAGGTGGAGGCGAGGCCCTCCACGATGTTGTCCCGCACGACGGCGGGCACGCCGGAGATGTTGTGGAGGTTCTTGCCGAACGTGAATCCGTACCGGGAGCAGCCCAGCCCGGCGCAGTCCGTGCTGTTCATCGTCGTGTCGTCGTTCCCGAGGAGATAGTTCCCCTTGGCCACCAGCGGCGTGTCGACGCCCGACCCGGATCCCCGGTTCGAGAGGCCCCAGTTCTTCAGGACGTTGGAGAAGTACCGTCCTCCGATCGCCGCGTCCTCGAAGTAGGCCCCGGATCCGTAGTTGTGGATGAACGTCAGTCCCGAAGGGCCGTCGTTCGGCGTTCCGTAGAGGGAGCTGCCCGTGTTGACGACCCAGTTGTGGTCGACGACGGTCTCCTTGTTGGAGCCACCTTCGATGCCGCCTCCGGACGATGGGTCGCCGCCGTAGATGTCGTAGACGACGTTGTGGGAGACGGAGCAGCCGTCGCAGCTCACGATCTCGATCGCGTCGCACTCGCTCGCCTCCGTGGTGCACCCCTCGAAGATCAGGTTGCGGCGCACGCGGAGATCCGTCGCCAGGGTGGCATCGCCCGCCGATCCGGCGGCGAGGTGGTTGCCCCGGACCCGGTAGAGGATGTTGTCGGAGATCTCGAGGTCGTTCATGACGATGTGCGGCTGCGCCTGGAAATCGCTCAGCAGATACAGACCACCCTGCGTGTCGGCGCTGCCCTGGTCGTCGTGGATGGCGTTCCACTGGAACGACGCGTGGCTCCATCCGTAGAAGTTGACCGGGGCAAAGCACCGCGTGTCGTGAACGTTGTTGTAGGAGAAACCGGGCGTCGCCTGGGACGGCACCTGGGGCTCGAAGATGCCGATGCACGCGGTCCCGGCCGAGATGCCGATGCGGTTGAAGTTGACCGCGTTGAAGATCGGCAGCGGATCGATCCGGTTGTTCCAGCCCGTTCCGTTGATCGGGATGATGGCGTACCCCACCGTTCCGGCGGATTGATCGAACCAGACGTCGTCGACCAGCGTGACGAGGTCGCCCGCCGCCGGGACCGCGTAGGCGGGGCTGGTGTGGTCGGCCACCGTCGGCTGGGTGTGCAGGGAGGCGGGCCGAACGCGCGACGGGGCGAACGCGGCGTGCGGCGTGAGGCGCTGTCCCAGGCTGGCGGCATCCGCCAGCTGCGTGCAGAGGGTGACCGTCGCGCCCACGGGATCCACCGAGACGATCTCGAAGTGCCGGTTCCGCGCCCGGCCGCTCTTGAACACCACGCGCCGGCCCTTCCTGGCCTGCTGGATGCCGCCAGCCACCCCGACCACCCAGATCCGCCCGCTCGTGGTGCCGCAGACCGCCGGAACTGCCGGGCTGTCGACGAGCGAGACCACCTGGGTGTCGAAGGTGCTCCCCTGAGCGTCGAGGAGCCCGCCGTTCCCGACCAACAGGTAGCCCTGCTGGCTGTTCGTGGCGGTGTCGAAGTGCAGCCGGTCGCTCGCCCGCAGCCGGAGCGCGCCTCCGCCGGCGACCAGGAGGGCGGCGCCGGCGCCCGTCGGGCGAAGCGTCAGGGTCCTGAAGCCGAGACCGTCCCGCGCGGTCGCCGAGGGGTCGAAGGAGAGCGTCCCGCTGAGGGTCCCGGGACCGACCGTGAGGTCGTTCGCATCGTAGACGACCGAGTGGCCCGACAGGACGCCCCACGCCGAGCCCGGCCCGGGGACTCCTGGGGCCGTCCCGCACGATTCGTCCGTCCAGGTCGCGGGATCGGAGAACAGACAGGCCTCGGTGGCACAGCGATCCTCGCTCAGGCAATCGGCCCGGACATGGGAGGGGGCGAGAGCCGCAAGGACACAGAAGCCTGCCACCGCGAAGGCGCGGTGCCGGGACGCCGGCCTGCCGGCCCTGGCAGTCACAACAGACTGGTCGCCCATCAAGCCACGTTGGATGCCTGGAATCTGACGTGTTGCGCCCCTCGTGTCAAGGGAAACATGCGGATGGGGTTACGGTTTTGTGGCGGCCAGCGCCCCTCCCCGGGCCGGTGGGGTCGTCCACGCCATGCTAGGATCGCGCCCCGTGTCCTTCTCTTCCCCCTGGCCTCGCGCCTCGCTCCTGAAGGCCGCCCTACTGGGGGCCGCCGCGTTGCTGGCCGGCCCCGCGGTGACGTTCGCCGCCCGCGAGAAGTTCGACGTCCTCATTCGCGGCGGCACGGTCTACGACGGCACCGGCGCTCCCGGCTTGCGGGCCGACGTCGGCATCCGCGGTGACGCCATCGCCGCGGTCCGGGATCTCTCGAAGGCCCGCGCCCGTACGGTGATCGACGCGACGGGCCTCGCGGTCGCGCCCGGGTTCATCAACATGCTCTCCTGGGCGACCGACTCGCTCATCGCCGATGGCCGCTCCCAGGGGGACATCCGCCAGGGGGTCACGAGCGAGATCTTCGGCGAAGGGGAGTCGATGGGCCCCTGGACCGAGGAGATGAAAAAGCGGCGCAAGGAGCAGCAGGGGGACATCCAGTACGACATCGCCTGGACGACCCTCGCCGAATACCTGGCCTACCTGGAAAAGAAGGGCGTCTCCCCCAACGTCGCCTCGTTCGTCGGGGCCGCCACCATCCGCGAGCACGTGGTCGGCCTCAAGGACGAGCGCGCCACCCCGGAGCAGTTGGAGACCATGCGGGATCTGGTACGCCGGGAGATGGAGGCCGGCGCTTTAGGCATCGGGTCCTCGCTCATCTACGCTCCGGCGGTCTACGCCGATACGCAGGAGCTGGTGGAACTGGCGAAGGTGGCGGCGCGCTACAAAGGTCGGTACATCTCGCACATCCGCAGCGAGGGTGGCCGGCTCCTCGAGGCAGTGGACGAGGTCCTGCTAATCGCCAGAGAGGCGGGGCTCCCGGCCGAGATCTACCATCTGAAGGCGGCGGGAGAGGAGAACTGGCCGAAGCTCGACGCGGTCATCGCCAAGGTCGAGGCGGCCCGCGCCGAGGGGCTGCCGATCACCGCCGACATGTACACCTATACCGCCGCCGCCACCGGCTTTGACGCCTGCCTGCCCCCCTGGGCCCGGGAGGGGGACCAGGAGGCGCTCTACAGGCGCCTGCGGGACCCCAAGTCCCGGGCCATGATCTACAAGGAGATGGCGTCCGCCGCAGAGGGGTGGGAGAACATCTGCAACCTGGCGGGATCGCCCGCGAGCATGCTCCTGCTCGAGTTCAAGAACCCTGCTCTCAAGCCGCTGCAGGGGAAGCGCCTCGCGGAGGTTGCGTGGGAGCGCAAGACAGACTGGCCCGAGGTGGTCATGGACCTGATCCTCGAGGACCGTACCCGCGTCGGCGTCGCCTTCTTCCTGATGTCGGAGGACAACGTCCGGCGCCAGATCCAGCTCCCGTGGGTCTCCTTCGGGTCTGACGCCGCATCGATGTCCCCGGAGGGGGTGTTCCTCAAGTCCTCCGCCCACCCCCGCGCCTACGGCAACTTCGCCCGGCTGCTGGGACACTACGTGCGCGAGGAGAAGCTCATCAGCCTGGAGGAGGCGGTTCGACGACTGACGGGCTTGCCGGCCACGAACCTCGGCCTGGACCGGCGCGGCTTTCTGAAGGAGGGCCAGTTCGCCGATGTCGCCGTGTTCGATCCGGCCACCATCGTCGACCGCGCGACCTTCGACAAGCCGCACCAGTACGCCGAAGGAGTGCATCACGTCCTCGTGAACGGGGTCCCGGTGCTGAAGGACGGCCGGCACACGGGCGCGCTCCCCGGCCGGGCGCTCAAAGGACCCGGCGCGACCAGGTAGGTCCCCGGATCGGCCGTCATCCCCTGCCGCCCGAGACCCCTTCCATCTCTTCGATCGTCTTCGGCCAGTCGTCCTTCAACAGGCGCGACAGGGCGCGGTCGGCGAGCAGGCGACCCTCCGTCTGGCAGCGCGGACAGTAGTTGCACTCGTTCTCGACGTAGACGATCCGCTGCACCGAGGTGCCACAGTCGGGGCACGGCTGCCCGAAGCGGCCGTGGACCGCCATGCCCTCGCGGAAGGCCGTGACCTTCTCGGGAAAGCCCTCCCCCGTCTCGCGCCGGAGCCGCTCCGTCCAGTCGCGCAAGGTCGCGACGGTCGCGGCATGCAGGCGGGCCGCTTCTTCGTCTCCCAGGCGGCTCGTGAGCTGCATCGGGGAGAGGCGGGCCCGGTGCAGGATCTCGTCCGAATAGGCGTTGCCGATGCCGCTGAACAGCCGCGGGTCGGTCAGAGCCCGCTTGAGCGTGTGGTTCTCGCTGCGGAGCGCTGAGGCGAACTCCCCGGGCGTCGAATCGAGCACCTCGAGCCCACGGCACAGGAACGGCTCGAGCCCCTCCTCGCCGCGCACCAGGTGGAGCGAGGCGCGCTTTTTCGAGCCGGCCTCCGTGAGGAGGAGGGTGCCGTCGGGGAAATCGAGCGCCGCGAGGCCGAGCCGTCCCGGCACCTTGGCGCCCGCGTCCTTCCAGCGCAGCCGGCCGGCGATCATGAGGTGCAGGACGAGGAAGAGATCTTCTTCGAGCGCCAGGACGATCCGCTTGCCGAGGCGGCGCAGCCCAATGACCTTCGTCCCTTCCGCCTCCGAGAGCGGCGGCGTCACGCTCCTCAGGAGGAAAGGGCTCGCCAGGCGGACCTTCAGGAGCGGCCGCCCGAGGATCCGGCGCTCGAGGCACTCGATGTAGACCGTGACGTCGGGAAGCTCCGGCACGCGCTGCGGCCCTCCGCGAAGTCTCCGATTCTACGATCCCGACCCTCACGGTCCGCTGGCGGAATACCCCGGCCGGACCTAGAATCTCACCTCGTAACGCCAACGCCCGACCTCGACAGGAGGAGATCATCATGTCCTTGGATCGCCTGGCCCGGCTCGGCTTCGTCCTCGTCCTCTCGCTCGCGGCGGCTTCTCCAGCCGGTGCGGCCACGTCGTTCGACTTCCTGTTCAGCATGGACCGGGTCCACAACGACAACCAGTACTTCCTCAATCTCGCCGTCAGCAATTTCGGCTACCAGCGGCCGGCCCTCGAGCCGCTCCTGCCGCGGGTGCCCTACGTCGAGGCCGACCTCCCGGTGCTGTTCTTCCTGCAGCACGCCTCGGGATGGCCGCTGCCGAACCTCGTCGACCTGCGCGCCCAGAGGGCGAGCTGGTCGGTCATCTTCACGCGCGTCGGCGTGCCGCTCGACGTCCTGTTCGTCGGCATCCCCGACGACCCCGGTCCCCCCTATGGCAACGCCTGGGGTTACTGGAAGAAGAACCCGCGCGGCGCCCGGCTGCGCGACCGGGACGTCTGCGACCTGGTGCAGGTCCAGCTGGCATCGCGCTGGATCGGCGCCCCGGCCTACGAGGTGGTCCGGGGCTATCCCCGAGGCGTGACGGCGCCGGTTTTCGTGGCCGACAAGAAGGGCCGGCCCTATCACGCCCAGCAGGGGAAGCACGGCGAGGGGAAGCAGGGAGGCGGTCACGGCCCCAAGAAAGGGCACGGGAAGCCGAAGTCACATTAGCGATGAGCGCCTGGGCGGCCGGACTGTGGGGAGGCTTCGCGGCCTGCTCGCTCCTCCTCGGTGCTTTCATCGCCCTGCGATTCAGCCTCTCGAACCGGGTGACGGGCGTCATCATGGGATTCGGGGCCGGGGCGCTCATCAGCAGCATCGCCTACGAGCTGGTCCCCGAATCGTCGCTCGCAGGCACCGGGCGGTCGTCGGCGATCGCCTTCGCGGCCGGTGCCCTGACCTTCTTTCTCGCCGACTGGGCGATCGATCGGAGCGGCGGCGAGCACCGCAAGCGCCTCGAGGGATCGCAGGGCGACGGGTCCGGGGCCGCGATCTTCCTCGGCACGCTTCTCGACGGCGTGCCCGAGTCCCTGATCCTGGGTATCGGGCTCGCCACGGGCGGAGCCATCAGCATCGCCTTCCTGACGGCGGTCTTCGTGTCCAACCTGCCGGAGGGCATCGCCGGCACGCGCGCCCTCCTGAGCGCGGGCCATACGTCCCGCCACGTGATGGGGATGTGGAGCGCGCTCGTGGCCGCTTCCGCGGTCGCGGCGGCGGGGGGCTACGCGTTCGTCCGATCCGTGCCCGCCGTCGACGGACGCTACGCGCGCGCCTTCGCGGCCGGCGCCGTCCTCACGATGCTGGCCGACGTCATGATGCCGGAGGCGTTCGAGCACGGCGGCAAGATCGTGGGCCTGCTGGCCACGCTCGGCTACCTGACCGCCGCCATCCTCTCCGTGATGGAGTAGCGGGCGCCCGCAGGGCGCCTTCGGTCCGCTACAGCCTCAGGTACTTCTCGAACCACAGAAGGAGCCGGCGGCAGGCCTCGATCTGGTGCTCCCGCTCCGTGAAGCCGTGCTTCTCGCGCGGGAAGACGACGTACTCGACCGGGATGGCCTTCCAGCGCAGGGCCGCGTAGAGCTGATCGCTCTGGGGCTTCGGGACGCGCGCGTCGGCGTCCCCTTGGAGGATGAGCGTCGGCGTGACGGCCTTCTCGAGATGCTCGATCGGGCTGGCGTTGCGGCAGGTCTCCCTCTGCTCGTAGCACGAGAGACTCCAGTGCACCGCGCTGTTCTCGACCGGGATGTCGCTCTGTCCCAGGAAGGAGAGCCAGTCGCTGATGCCGAAGAACGAGACGCCGGCGGCGAAGCGGTCGCTCCAGCGCGTCACGCCGAGGCCGGTGAAGTAGCCGCCGTACGAGCCGCCGGTGATGCCGACGCGCCGCGCGTCCACGCGGAAGCGCTCCCGCAGGGCGTCGACGCCGTCCAGGACGTCCTGGAACTCCCGGCCGCCCAGGTCCTTGTGGTCGGCCTTGGCGAAGCCGACGCCGCGGCCGGTCGAGCCCCGGTAGTTGGGATAAAAGACGTAGCAGCCCCGCTCCGCGAGGGCCTGTCCCGGCCCGCCGTAACTGGTGTTCCAGCCGTCCAGGTACTGCGACTCCGGGCCTCCGTGGACCACGACCACGAGCGGATAGCTCTCCCGCTGCGGATCACCCGCCGGGTGGATCAGGACGCCTTCCAACGCCAGCCCGTCGGACGCCTTGTAGGAGAACGTCTCCTGCGTGCCGCGCGGCAGCGAGGCGAGGCGCGGGTTGGCGTCGGTCAGCCGGCGAGGCGCCTGCGACGAAGCGGAGCCCCGGCCGCCGCCCTCGCCGGTCGCCGCGTAGACCTCGGCCGGCCCGCCCGCGTTCGAGGCCGTGAAGGCGAAGCGGCGGCCGTCCCGCGACGCCGAGGCGTCGCCGAACACGAGCGCTCCCGGTCCGACCAGGACACGCCGCGACGCCGGGTCGCGCGCGCCGATCGCGATCAGGGCGGTGCGCGTCCCCTGGACCACCGAGACGACGATGGTGTTCCCTTCCATCCAGACGATGTCGCCGACCGACTCCTCCCGGTCGGCGGTCAGGTTGCGCGGCGCTCCTCCCGTGACGTCGGCCACGAACAGGCTGCCGACCGACGGATCGGAGCCGTCGACTCCGCCCCGCCAGGCGATCCGGGCACCATCCAGAGACCAGTAGAGCTGTCCGATCTTCCCGACGTTCCCGACCAGCTGCCGCGACTTCGCCCCTGGGTCGAGCGGCAGGATCAGGATCCGCTTCGCCATGTAGGAATCGTCGGTGCGCGGCGTGTCGCTGACCGCGGCGACGAGGCTCCGCGCGTCCGGCCCCCAGCCGAACTCCCAGACCGATCGCTCCCCCAGCGCCTCGACCGGCCTCGGCGCGGGCGGTGCGCCGGGTCCGGCGCCTGCGCCCGCGGTTATGCCGCCCGCCTGGACGATCCACAGCCGGCGCGGGCGCAGGTCCTGATCGACGACCTGCCAGTCGCGCCCGGCCTTCTCGTCCTTCTCCTTCGCGTCGCTCTTCGGATCGACGGCGACGAAGGCGATGCTGCGCGAGTCGCGGCTCCAGGCGAAGCTGTCGACATCGCCCTTCTCGCCGGTGAGCGCCCGCGGCTCGCCCCCGTCGGCGGGGATGACGTAGAGGCGGGTCTTCGGCTTGTCGGCGCCACGCGCCGACAGGAAGGCGATGGCGCGGCCGTCCGGCGACCAGGCGGGAGACTTGTCCTCTGCGTCGGCGGTGGTCAGGCGACGCGGGGCGCCGCCCGCCACCGGCACGACCCACAGGTTCGACCACGCGCCGCCCCGCGCGGCGTCGGCGGCGCGGGGTTTCGTGGCCACGTAGACGACGCGCGCTCCGTCGGGCGAGATCTGCGCCGACGACAGCCGCGTCGTGTCGACGATGACATCGGGGGTCCAGCGCCAGCCGACCGCCGTGGCCGCTGGTGGAACCTCGGCCGGCTGTCCTGGGGGGGCTACCGACTGGGCCACCCTTTCAGGTGCCGGCGCCGCGCCCGAGGAAGCGGCGCAGGTCAGGACGAGGGCGAGGGGAAGCAGGCGGGCGCAGGAGCGGATCGACATCGCGACCTCCGGACGAGGCGTGCCTCGCTGGTTTGCTGACAAAGGGGCGGACATTCTATCATCCGCGGCCATGCCTCCTCTGCGCTCCACGGCCGCGCTGCTGCTGGCGCCGGTCCTCTTCCTGGCCGCCGTTCGGCTGCCCTCTCCGCCGCCCGTCGCTCCGCCCGCCGCCGCGAGTGCGCCGCGGGAGGTCACGGAACAGGAGCGGGTCGCCGCCCGGCTCCTGGCGGAGGAGATGGTCTCGCAGGGCGCCTGGCGGAAGCTCGCGTGGCTCGCCGATCGGATCGGCGCGCGCCTGTCCGGGACGCCGCAGGCGGAACAAGCCGTCGCCTGGGCCATCGGGGAGTTCCGGCGCGACGGCTTGAGCCGCGTGCGCGGAGAGAAGGTCATGGTGCCGCGCTGGGAGCGGGGCGAGGCGTCGATAGCACTCGTCGCTCCGGTGTCCCGATCGATGGCCGTCCTCGCTCTCGGCATGAGCGAGGCGACGCCGCCCGCGGGGATCACCGCCGAGGTGGTAGAGGCCGATTCGTTCGACGCCCTGCACGCGCTCGGTGACAAGGTCCGCGGCCGCATCGTCCTGTTCAACAAGGTCACCCGCCCCGACCCCCATGGGGCCGGCTACGGCGAGACGAGCACCTTGCGCCACCGCGGGCCGAGCGAGGCGGCGAAGCAGGGCGCCGTCGCCATGCTGATCCGCTCCCTCGGCACGCTCAATGCGCGGCTCCCGCACACCGGGTCGCTCAGCTATCTCGAGGACGTGCCGCGCATCCCCGCGGCGGCCATCACGGCGGAGGACGCCGACCTCATCCATCGCCTGCAGCAGGCCGGGGAGACCGTCACGGTGCATCTCCGGCTCGGCTGCCGGACCCACCCGGACGCCGAGTCGGCCAACGTCGTCGCCGAGCTGCGGGGCCGGTCGCGGCCGGACGAGATCGTCCTGATCGGCGCGCACCTCGACTCCTGGGACGTCGGCACCGGAGCGACCGACGACGGGGCCGGCGTGGCCGTCACGATGGAAGCGCTGCGGCTCCTCAAGACGCTCGGGCTCACGCCCCGGCGGACCATCCGGGCGGTCCTGTTCATGAACGAGGAGAACGGGCTGCGCGGGGGGAAGACCTATGCCGCCGATCACCAGGAGGAGCTCCAGCGCCACGTCGCCGCCATCGAGTCGGACTCCGGCGCCGGACGGCCGCTCGGTTTCTTCGTCAACGCGGGAGAGGGCGGGGCGGAGGTGGTCCGGACCCTCGCCCGGCCGCTCCTGGGTCTCGGGCTGGAGGATGTACGGGTGGGCACGGACGGCGGCTCCGACATCGCGCCCCTCAAGGCCGCCGGTGTGCCGACGATCGGCCTGCGCCAGGACATGACGCACTATTTCGACTGGCATCACACCGAGGCCGACACGCTCGACAAGGTCGACCCGGCCGAGCTGGCCAAGAGCGCCGTGGCGATGGCGTACGTGGCCTGGGCGCTCGCCGGAAGCGAGCCGCCGCTTCCCCGGGTCCCGCCCGTCGTCGCTCCGACCGCCCACTGAGGCCGGGCGGTGCGCGACGCGCTGCCGATCGACGGCTCCCTCGAGGAGATCCGGGCAATCGTCCGGGAAAGGCGCGCCGCGATCGTCGTGGCGCCGCCCGGCGCCGGCAAGACGACGCGGGTGCCGCCCGCGCTCGCCGCCGACGGCCCTCTGATCCTGCTGCAGCCGCGCCGTCTCGCCGCCCGCGCCCTGGCCCGCCGGATCGCCGTCGATCAGGGCTGGACGCTCGGCGAGGAGGTCGGCTGGCAGGTGCGCTTCGACCGCCGGTTCTCCTCGCGCACGCGCCTGCTGGTCGCGACCGAAGGGATCCTGACGGCGCGCCTCCAGGACGATCCGCTGCTGCTCGACTTCAGGACCATCGTCCTGGACGAGTTCCACGAGCGCAGCCTGCACGCCGATCTGGCGCTGGCGTTCGCGCACCAGGCGATGCAGGCGCGCGACGACCTGCGGCTCGTCGTCATGTCGGCGACGCTGGATGCGGCGACACTGGCGACCTATCTCGGCGGCTGCCCGGTCGTGGACCTGCCCGGCCGGCTGCACAAGGTCGACGTCGCCTACGCCCCAGGCCTCGCGCCGAGAGACGCCCTGCTCCAGGCGCTGCAGCGCCCGGGCGGCCACGCGCTGTGCTTCCTGCCCGGCGCCCCGGAGATCCGGCGCCTGGAAGAGGAGCTGCGCCGGACGCTGCCGGAGCTGCGTGACGGCGACATGCGGGCCGCCGGGCGCGGCGGCGCGAGGGCGGCCGGACGCCCGCCCATCGCGCTCCTCCCCCTGCACGGATCGCTCGACGCCAACGCGCAGGACAAAGCACTCGCCCCGTTCCAGGGACGGAAGCTGATCCTCGCCACGAACATCGCCGAAACGTCGCTCACGGTGGAGGGGGTCACGGACGTGATCGACACCGGTCTCCACAAAGTGCTGCGCTACGATCCCGCCACCGGCGTGGACCGCCTGGGGACGGAGCGCATCCCGGCGGACTCGGCCGAGCAGCGCGCCGGCCGCGCCGGACGGACGGGCCCGGGCCGCTGCCTGCGCCTCTGGGACAGCCGCGACCTCCTGCGCCCCCGCCGCGAGCCGGAGATCGCGCGCGCCGACCTGGCGGGGCCATGCCTGGAAGTCCTGGCCTGGGGCGCCGACCCGCGCCGCTTCGCCTGGCTCGAGCCGCCCTCCGAGGAGCGGATCGAGGCCGCGCTGACGCTCCTCGAGGACCTGGGCGCGGTGCGCGAGGGCCGCCTCACGGAACTCGGACGTCGTCTGCGGCGGCTGCCGCTCCATCCGCGCCTCGCCCGCCTGCTGCTCGGCACCGGAGGATCGTCAACCGGGGCGGCGGCCTGCGCCCTCCTGTCGGAGGGCTCGACGAAGGCCCCGGGCCGCCGCGGGCCCGCGGCCACCACCTCCTCCGACCTGCTGCAGCGCGCCGACCACCTCGACGAGGAGCCGTTCCAGGTGCGCAGCGCGGCCTCCGAGCTGCACGCGCTGGCGCGGCGGCTGGCCGACGGGATCGATGCGGGCCGCGACGACGAGGCGCGCTTCCTGCGCGCCACGCTCGCCGCCTATCCCGACCGCGTGGCGAGGCGGCGAGATCCCGGCTCCCCGCGGCTCGTCCTGGCTTCGGGACACGGAGCAGTGCTCGGCGCCGAGAGCGGCGTGCGCGAGGGGGAGTTCCTGGTGGCGATCGACGCGGCGGCCGGGCGCCGCGGCCCGGGCTCCGAGGCTGTGGTCCGGATGGCGAGCCGCATCGAGCGCGACTGGATCGAGCCAACGAGGCGCGCCGTGGAGCACCACATCGACGAAGGAGACGGCGCGGTCCGGGCGCTGGAGCGCCTCTTCTACCGCGAGATGGTCATCGCCGAGCGGTCCATCGCACCCGATCCGGAGGTCGCAGGCCCGCTCCTGGCCGAAGCGTACCTGCGCCGTGGTCCGGATCCCGCGACCGAAGCCCTCCTGCGACGCCTGCGCTTCGCGGGCCTGGAAGCGGACCTGGCAGGCCTCGTCGGCCGCGCCTGCGTCGGCCGCACGACCCTGAAGGGGATCGACGTCGCGTCCCACCTGCCGCCGGCCGCGCGCCGGGATCTCGACCGCTGGGCCCCGGAGTCGATCGCACTGCCGAGCGGCCGGCCGGCGCGCCTTCACTACCGGGACGACGGCGCCGTCGTGGCGTCGGTCAAGCTGCAGGAGTTGTTCGGCCTGGCCGAGAGCCCGCGCCTCGGCAGGAATCGCGAGCCGGTCACCTTCGAGCTGCTGGCGCCGAGCGGACGGCCCGTGCAGACGACGCGGGACCTCAGGAGCTTCTGGGAGAGGACCTACCCCGAGGTGCGGAAGGAGCTGCGCGGCCGCTATCCGAAGCATCCCTGGCCGGAGGATCCCTGGACAGCAAAGCCGACGCACCGGACGACGCGGCCGAAGCGCCGAGGCTGACGACGCCGCGCAGGGACCGTCGCTACTTGGGCTTGGGCGGAGGCGGCGGGAACTTCGCGAACATGCTCTTCACGACCGACTCGACCTTGTTCGCGATCTTCTCGGGCATGGGCATGGTCGAGAAGGTCTTCGAGGCCACCCCGCGCCAGATGAGCTTTTCCGTCCCGCCGTCGAGGATGTCGACGATCAGCGAGCCGGTCGCGACGTCGCGGATCTGGACGGTGGAGGCCGGCCCCCAGGCATACCAGCCATCCCAGGAATGGTAGCCGCCGTAATAGAAGCTGCTGGCGTCGACGCGGGCGTCGCTCGTCTGCAGCGCGTGCGTCAGGACGATGAGATCGGCCGGCCCGTCGGTCTTTACGAGCCCCTTCTGTCTGAGCCGCATGTCGACGTTGGCTCGGATCTTCTCCTCCGTCATCGGGTTCGGCGCCTCGCTGCCGGCCTTCCAGGCGTAGGTCTTCCGGTTCGTGAAGTCGGCGGTCTTGTCGTAGTCGACGTCGACCTTGGCGTAGGCGGCGGGTGCTATGGCGAACAGGAGCGCGACGGGGACCAACCAGGCCGTTTTCAAGGGGATCTCCTCATCTTCAATCGGGCGGCGCCACCAGGGCCGCGCGGGCGGGCGGCTTGCCTCCACACAGGGCCGCGAGACGGACACGATACAGCCGGCCCTTCTCCTTGTCGTTCGCCGCATCGGCGGCGCGCGCGGCGCCATAGTAGCTGATGAGGCGCGCCGGGGCGGTGCGCAGCGAGGCCTCGTATTCCGGAAGCGCCCGGGCCGGCTGTCCCAGATCGGCGAGCAGGTCGGCGTACTGCTCGCGCGCCGGCAGCACCGACCCGGGCGTCACCGGATGCTTGTCGGTGCTGTCTTCGAGGTCGGCCGCCGACTTCAGGAGGGAGAGCGCCTGGTCGCTCTTCCCTTCCGCGCGCGCCACCCATCCGGCGGCTGCGCGCCTCTGGATCTCGACCTGGGTCGCCCAGTCGAATCCCGGCTTCTCCTGCAGCCCGGCCCGGATCGCTTCGAGCTTCGCGACCGCCTGGCGCGCGGTTGCAAGGTCTCCCGATCGGGCCCCGCCCACGGCGCGGGCGAAATGCACGATCGCCTCCGCGTACGGGTACGTCCCCCAGGGGAACGACGCCGGACGCGGGGTCAGCGCCGCCGCTTCCTTCCAGGCCCGGCGCTCGAGCGCGTAGCGCGCCGGGACCGCGGCCAGGGCGTAGCCGGCCGCGAACTGGGGGACGTCGAAGCTCCTGACCCGGGCCACCTCCTCCACCACCGCCTGCGCGTGGGCGTCGCGGCCCATCTGCAGATAGGCGTACTCGAGGTAGTCCCACGCGTGCAGGGCGTCGTACGCGGTGGCGCCGGGATGGGACTTCGCGATCCAGGCCTGGGCCGTCGCGGCCGAGGCGAGGTTCGAATGGATCGACTCCTGCCACATCCCGAGGCGCGTGAAGATGTGCGACGGCATGTGCAGGGCGTGCGGCGCCGAGGGGGCGATCTTCGCGTAGGCGCGGGCCGCCGGGAGCGCCAGCTGGGCGAGATCCGGGTAGTCGAAGGAGTGGATCATGTAGTGCGCGATGCCCGGGTGATCGGGCTCCAGTGGCAGGAGGCCGTTGAGGATCTCCGCCGCCTGCTTCTGCCGCGCGTAGGTCTTGTCGGGCGGCGAGTTGTAGGCCACCCCCAGGATGGCCAGGGCGTGGAAGATCGCCGCCTCGTGGTCCTCGCGATGGCGCTCCGCCACTCCGGCCATCGCCCGTTCGTAGGCCGCCACGCGCTCCGGGTACGGCACGCCGTCCCCCTGGTAGAAGGCGCCGATCGCCCCGATGAAGTCGCGCTCATTCGCACCCGCCGCCTTCATCGTCGCGGCCTTCTGCGCCGCCGCCCGCCCCGCGGCGAATTCGCTGTCGCTCGGCGGCGACCAGATAGGGTGGAAGTGGGACATCGCGATCCCCCACTGTGCCATGGCGCAGCTCGGGTCCTTCGCCGCGGCACCGGCGAAGGCCTTCTCCGCCTGCTCGTAGGCGAAGGAGTGCAGGAGCGCCAGGCCGCGCGTGAAGGCGGCCTGCGCTTCGGGCCGGCACGAGGTCGTGAACCGCACATTCCCGAGCGTCTCCGGAACGGCATGGGCGTGATCGTGATCCTGTTGCGCCATCCCCAGCCCGCGCGCGAACGCGAGGGCCAGGACGGCCGCTACGAAGGGAATGCCCGAAGGACGTCGCATCGTCAGGCTCCTAGACCGCCACGACCTCTCCCAGGCGCGGGACGCGCGCCGCAAGGCGCCGCTCCCGCTGCAGCCGCTCGGCGAGCGCCGCGGCGGCGGCCGGCTCGCCGTGCGTCAGGAAGACCGTCCCCGGGGGCCGCCCCGCACCGGAGAGCCAGCGCAGGATCTCGCCGGCGTCCGCGTGGCCCGAGAAGCCGCACAGGTCCTCCACGCGCGCGCGCACCGGCACCTCCTCGCCGTGGATCCGGATCGACTTTTCCCCTTCCTGCAGCGCGCGGCCGCGCGTCCCGGCGGCCTGGTAGCCGATCAGGGCGACGGTGTGGCGCGGGTCGGGCAGCAGGCGCTTCAGGTGGTGCAGGATGCGGCCGCCCGCGAGCATGCCCGACGAGGAGATGATGATCCCCGGCCCTTCGAAGCCGTTGAGCGCCTTCGACTCCTCGACCGTCTTGTGGCAGATCACGTTGCGCGCCGTCAGCTCGCCGCGCGATTCCTGCTCCTCGGGATGCCGGGCGTAGATGCGCGTCGCCTCGATCGCCATCGGGCTGTCGAGGTGGATCGGCAGGAGCGGCAGGCGGCCCTTCTCGATGAGGACGTTGAGAACGTAGATGATCTGCTGCGCGCGGCCGATGGCGAATGACGGGATGACCAGGACGCCCCGGCGATCCATCGTCTCGCGGACGATCCGCTCCACCTGGTCGTAGAGGCTGTCGGCGCAGTGCGCCCGGTCGCCGTAGGTCGACTCCAGGATCAGACAGTCGGCCGAAGGAGGCGGATCGGGATCGGGGTTGAGCGGCATCTCGAACCGTCCGAGGTCGCCCGAGAACAGAATGGTCTTCGATCCGCCGTTCTCCCGCACCCGCATTTCGACCATCGCGGACCCCAGGAGATGGCCGGCGTTGTGGAACCGGACCGCGATCCGCTCCGGCAGCTCGGTCCACTCGCCGTACGGCCGCACCGTGAAGCGCTCGAGCGCCTTCCCGGCGTCGTCTGCGTCGAACAACGGCAGGGCCGGCGCGTGCTTGGTGAGCCGCTTGCGGTTGAGGAACTCGGCGTCCTCTTCCTGCAGCTTCGCCGCGTCCATCAACAAGAGCTTCGCCAGCTCGTGGGTCGCAGGGGTCGAGATGATGGCGCCCTTGAAGCCCTGTTTCACCAGGCGCGGCAGCATGCCGCTGTGGTCGATGTGGGCGTGCGTCAGGACGACGAACGGCAGATCGGAGGCGTCGAACGGCAGCGGCTCCCAGTTGCGCTGTCGCAATTCTTTGAGGCCCTGGTACATCCCGCAGTCGACCAGCACCTGCTCGTCGCCGCCCCCCCCGTCGCGCGAGGTCACGAGGTAGCGCGATCCGGTGACGGTGCCGGCCGCTCCCAGAAACGCGATGTCGGGCATCTCCTCTCCTTTGAGCCTGCGTAGGATACCAGCCCCGGGTCCGGACGGGCGAGCCGCGCGTGTGGCAGAAAATGTTGGATCGTTGTCATTGTCACCGGGCGGGTTTCGGGGCACACTCCCGGACAGCATGAAGCCTCCCCTGCGCGTCGCCATGCTGGCCTATCCGGACACCCAGATCCTGGACGTCGTCGGACCGCTCGAGGTGTTCGGCCGGACCACCCGGTGGCTGCGGGACCACGGCCGGAGCGGCGCCGACGCCTACTCCATCGAGATCATCGGCCTGACGCGAGGCGCCTTCCGCACCTCGTCCGGCCTGCGGCTGCACGCGACGCGCGGCTTCCGTGACGCGCGGCGGGGGGTGGACACGCTGCTCGTCGCCGGGGGCATCGGTGTCGCGGCGTGCCTCGCGAACCGTCCGCTCCTTCGCTTCATCCGGCGGCAGGCGGCCTGCGTCCGCCGGCTGGCGTCGATCTGCACCGGCGCCTTCCTGCTCGCCGAGGCCGGCCTCCTGAAAGGGCGACGCGCCACGACGCACTGGAGCTACTGCGCGCGGCTGCGCGATCGCTATCCCGACGTGGCGGTCGAGCCGGACACGATCTTCGTGCGCGACCAGAGTGTCTACACCTCCGCAGGCGTCACCTCCGGCATGGATCTGGCGCTGGCGCTCGTCGAGGAGGACCACGGGCGCGACGTCGCCCTGCAGGTGGCGCGGGAGCTGGTCCTGTTCCTGCGCCGACCCGGCGGGCAGTCTCAGTTCAGCGCCCAGCTCGCGGTGCAGATGGCGGAGCGGGAGCCGATCCGCGACCTCCAGGCCTACATCCTGGAGCACCCGGAGGCCGACCTCTCCGTCCCGGCTCTGGCGCGTCGCGTCGCGATGAGCCCGAGGAACTTCGCCCGCGTGTTCACCCGCGAGGTGGGGACCACGCCGGCGCGCTTCATCGCCGCCGCCCGCGTCGAGACCGCGCGGCGCCTGCTGGAGGAGACGTCCGACGGCCTGCAGGCGGTCTGCTCCAGGAGCGGGCTCGGCACGCCCGAGTCGATGCGCCGGACCTTTCTGCGCCTGCTGGGCGCCCCGCCGAGCCGCTACCGCGAGCGCTTCAGCCGCCAGAAAAGGACGGGGACTTGAACCGCAAGCCGAGGAGGTCGCCATGAAGAGACTGCTCCTGACCGCGCTGCTGCCGCTATCGCTGATGCTGATCGCCCTGCCGCTCCTGCTCGCCGCGGGGGAGGCGAAGGAGTACGTCTGCCCTCCCTGCGACATGCCGTGCGACGCCCGGGTCTTCGACAAGCCCGGCACCTGTCCCGCCTGCGGCGCGCGCCTGGTGGAGAGAGGGGCGGGAGCGGCCGCTTCAGCCGGAGCCGCGGCGACCACCTCCCGGCCGAAGGCCGCCATCCTGGTCTTCGAGGGGGTGCAGATCATCGACTACACGGGACCCTACGAGGTATTCGGTCAGGGGGGCTTCGACGTCTACACCGTGGCGGAGGCGAAGGACGCGCTCACGACCGCCATGGGGATGACCGTGGTCCCGAAGTTCACCTTCGCCGACGCCCCGAAGCCGGACGTCGTCATCGTCCCCGGAGGGAACGTCACGGGCCCCACCAACAGCGCGGCCACGCTCGCCTGGGTGAAGGAGCAAAGCCGCGGAGCGCGGCACGTGCTCTCGGTCTGCAACGGTGCTTTCATCCTCGCGAAGGCCGGGCTCCTCGACAACCTCTCGGCCACGACGTTCTACCGCCTCATCGACGACCTGCGCACGGCCGCTCCGAAGACCCGCGTCGTCAGCGACCGCCGCTTCGTCGACAACGGCGCCATCATTACTTCGGCGGGCCTCTCCTCGGGCATCGACGGCGCGCTCCACGTCCTCTCCAGGATGCTCGGCCAGGGACGGGCGCAGGCCGTCGCCCTCCACATGGAGTACGACTGGCGCCCCGACTCCGGGTACGCCCGGGCCGCGCTGGCCGACCGGCTCCTCCGGGACGTCGATCTCCGCGACCTCGGCCAGACCACCGTCCTCAAGACCGAAGGGACGCGGGACCGATGGGAGATCGCGGTCGGCGTCCAAACCGATCTGAAGCCCTCAGATCTGCGCGAGAAGGTGGAGGGCGCCCTGGAGCAGGGCCACTGGATCAAGGCCGGGGCGGACCAGGCTCCCGCCGGGACAAGCGCCTGGCGGCGCACCGAAGCCGACGGCGCGGCCTGGAAGGGCCGCCTGAGCATCCAGCCCGATCCCGCCCAGGACGGCCAGTTCACGCTGACGATGAACATCACCCGCTAGGAGCCTGTCTCCTGGAATCGGGTGCGGGCCGTTCCTTTGCTATAGTCTCACCCGGTGAACGCGCCCATCCCATCGCCGCGGACCGAGCGCGCGCGGTCCGCGATCGCAGCTCGTCGCGCCCGGGGCCGGACGACGTCCGCTCCCCCGCGCCCGCCCCTCAAGTGGGCCGGTGGCAAGCGATGGCAGGTGCCACACCTCCTGCCGCTCTGGCAGGGGCACGAGCGCGATCGCCTCGTCGAGCCGTTCTGCGGCGGCCTCGCCGTCTCGCTCGGGCTCGACCCCGAACGCGCCCTCCTGAACGACGTGAACCCGCATCTCATCCACTTCTACACGTGGCTGAAGCGGGGTCTCGTGGCCGGCATCCCGATGCGGAACTCGGAGCGGCTCTACTACGCGCACCGCCGCCGGTTCAACTCGATCATCCAGTCCGATCCGGCGCACCCGGACGCCGCGGCCCTCTTCTACTACCTCAATCGGACCGGCTACAACGGCCTCTGCCGCTTCAACCGGCGCGGGGAGTTCAACGTGCCCTTCGGCCGCTACAAGACGATCACGTACACCTCGGACTTCTCCGAGTACGCCAGGGCGTTCAGGAAGTGGGAGTTCACGAACCAGGATTTCGAGGACATGAGGCTCGACAGGAACGACTTCATCTACGCCGATCCCCCCTACGACGTCGAGTTCACGAGCTACGCCAAGGACGGCTTCACCTGGGAGGATCAGGTGCGGACCGCGAAATGGCTCGCGAAGCACGCGGGACCGGTCGTCCTCGTGAACCAGGCGACCGATCGCATCGCCGACCTCTACGCGGCTCTCGGGTACAGGCTCTCCTACCTCTCCGGCCCGAGGATGATCAGCTGCACCGGCGATCGGACGCCGGTGAAGGAAGTCGTGGCGACCCGCAACCTCTGAACATGGCCGCGCGCGACACGTCGACGGGCTCGGTCCTGGAGCAGATGGTCCTGCCGGCGCTCACGCGAGGTGGCTATGCCTGCAGGACCCAGGTCGCGATCGGCCAGCGCCCCGGAGGCGGGCGGCACGTCGTGGACGCCATCGCGGAGAAGGACGGCCGGATGTGGCTCGTCTCGATGAAGTGGCAGCAGACCTCGGGGACCGCGGAGCAGAAAGTGCCGTTCGAGGTCATCTCGCTCGCCGAGACGGTCCTCTCCGACAGGTACCAGGGGGCCTACCTGGTCCTGGGCGGACCCGGCTGGACGCTCCGCGATTTCTACACGGGCGGCGGACTCGAAAGGCACCTCGTCCACGCCGACAAGGTGAGAATCCTGACGCTGGAGGCTTTCGTGGCGAAGGCCAACCATGGAGACCTCTGAGTCGGACAGGCGAGGGCCGGGGTCCAAGCAGATCCAGCCCGACCCGCCGTATGATGTGACGTTCCGGCAACCGGGCCACGGACCGCATTGTGAACCTGGACCAGGGACTCGGCCTCCGGCTGCGGTTGCCGGACGCGCCCCGCATGGATCTCCTGCACCCGCGACCGGACGCGCGCGCCGGAGGTGCAGGCCCTCGGGGGGCTCTAAAAGACCCGTCGCAACAGAGAGGAGGGTCTATGGCATACACGATGAGGCGCGCGGACTACTATCACACGACCATCGACGACGAGCCCGGCCAGGCCTACCGCGTGCTGTCGCAGCTGGCGGGCCAGGGCATCAACCTGCTCGCCTTCACCGGGATGCCCGTGGGACCGATGCGCACCCAGTTCACGCTCTTCCCGGAGGACGGAGCGCAATTGCGCGAGGCGGCCCGGCGGGCGGGCTGGATGCTCGATGGGCCCTACACCGCGCTCCTCGTCCAGGGGGACGACGAGCTCGGCGCCCTGGCGAAGATCCACGTCAGGCTCTTCGAGGCCAAGGTCAACGTCTACGCTTCCTCCGGTGTGGCGGACGGCAAGGGTTCCTTCGGCTACATCCTCTACGTGCGGCCGGACGAGTACGAGCGGGCGATCCGGGCGATGGGCATCTGAGCCCGGAAGGGAGTCATCGGTCATGAGAATCGGAGTGATCAAGGAGTCGAGGCCCGGCGAGAATCGGGTCGCCCTCGCTCCTGAATCCTGCAAGAAGCTGGCCCAGGCGGGCTTCACAGTGTCGATCGAGAGTGGCGCGGGGCGGGCGGCGTTCTACCCGGACGAGGCCTATCGCGACGCAGGAGCGGCCGTGGAAGCGGACCCGGCGGCGCTCCTGGGCTCGGCGGAGATCGTCCTCAAGGTCCATGCGCCCGCGGCCGACGCCTCCGCGCGGGACGAGATCCGCTGGATGCGTCCGGGGACGATCCTCGTCGGCTCGCTCATGCCGACGCGGAACCTGGAGGCGGTGCGGGCCCTGGCGGACCGCCGGGTCACGGCGTTCTCGACCGACTCCATCCCGCGGACCACGCGGGCCCAGGCGATGGACACGCTCTCCTCGATGGCCAACATCACGGGCTACAAGGGCGCTCTCCTGGGCGCGGCCGAGTTGGGCAAATACTTCCCGATGTTCATGACGGCCGCCGGGACCGTTCTCCCCGCGCGCGTCTTCGTCATCGGCGCCGCCGTGGCGGGACTGCAGGCGATCGCGACCGCGCGGCGGCTGGGCGCCAACGTCATCGCCACGGACGTGCGGCCGGAAGTCAAGGAGCAGATCGAGAGCCTGGGCGCCAAATACGTGGGGGTGGAGCTGAAGGAGAGCGCCGCGGCCGGCGGCGGCTACGCCCGGGAGCTGTCCGAGGAGGACAAGGCCCGCCAGCGGGAGCTGCTGGCCGAGCAGTGCGCCGCCGCGGATGTCGTCATCACGACCGCGCTTGTCGGCGGCGTCATGGCGCCGAGGCTCATCACCGCCGCCATGGTCCGGCGCATGCGGCCCGGATCGGTCATCGTCGATCTGGGCGCGGATGGCGGCGGCAACTGCGAGCTGTCGCGGCTCGGCGAGAGCGTCGTCGAGAACGGCGTGCGGATCCTCGCCCCGCTCAACCTCCCGGCCACCATGCCAACGCACGCCAGCCTGTTGTTCTCGCGCAACCTGACCGCCTTCGTCCGCACCTTCGCCAAGGATGCGGCGTTCGTGATCGACCTGACCGACGACATCCAGAAGGGATCGATCATCACGCACGGGGGCGAGATCCTGCACGCGAAAGCCAGAGAAGCGCTCGACCGGGCCCGCAAAAGCGAGGTCATCGGGTAAAGTTCCGCTTTCCGGGACCACGGCGCCGGGCTTCAGCACAGTGCCTCGGCGGTCCGGTCTGGGAGGGAGGCCAGCAGGTATGTCCGGACGAAAGGTGACGATACTCGCGGTCCTGCCGCTCGCGGCAGCGCTGGCCCTCGCGGCCTGGGCGCAGGCGCCGGGGTCAGCCCCGCCGTCCGCACCCGTCGAGGTGGCGGCGCCCTCCCCCGCCCACGACACAGGCTCCGCCCCTCTGGACTACTGGTCGATGCTGTTCGTCTTCATGCTGGCGACCTTCATCGGCATCGGCGTCATCCGGCGTGTGTCGCGCCTGCTCCACACGCCGCTCATGTCGCTGACCAACGCCATCTCGGCCATCGCGGTCGTCGGGTCGATCATCGTCACCGGGTCCGAGCACCCGCTCCACATCCGTCTGCTCGGGGCGATCGCCCTGTTCGCCTCCATGACCAACATCGTGAGTGGCTTCCTGATCACCGACCGGATGCTGAAGATGTTCAAGGGGGACGGGGGCAAGCGATGATCCACGCCCTCACGCAGCTGGCGTACGTCGTCGCGACCGGGCTGTTCGTCCTCGCCCTCCACTGGATGAACGACCCGAAGACCGCCCGGCGCGGCGTCCACGCCGGGATCGCCGCCATGCTGATCGCGGTCCTCGCCACCTGGGCGCAGCCGCATGTCATCGTCCATCACGCCTGGATCGTCCTGGCGATCGCCGCCGGCTTCCTGGTGGGTTGGCCGCTGTCGCGCGTCCCGCTGACGGCGGTGCCCCAGCGGACGGCGCTGTCGCACTCCTTCGGCGGGCTCGCCGCCGGGCTCGTCGGCACGGCGGAGTTCTTCCTCTGGCTCGGCGAGGCGCCGGGCAACCTCACGCCCTTCCGGACGACGGCGATCGTCGTCGAGATCCTCCTCGGCTACCTGACCTGCACCGGCAGCCTGATGGCGGCCGGGAAGCTCCAGGAGATCCGGTGGATCCCGCAGCGGCCCGTCACCTTCCCGCTGCAGAACTTCATGAACATCGGCCTCCTGGCGCTGGCGGCCGTCCTCGGCGTGGCGTTGGTCCTCAACCCGGCGGCCCCCTGGGCGGGCCCCCTGTTCCTGGCCATCATCGGCATCTCGCTCCTGTGCGGCGTCCTGCTCATCATCCCGATCGGCGGCGCCGACATGCCGACGGTCATCTCGATCCTGAACTCCTACGCCGGGCTCTCGGCCGTGGCGATGGGCTTCGTGCTCGACAACAAGCTGCTGATCACGGCGGGCGCCCTGGACGGCTCGAGCGGCCTCATCCTCTCCATCATCATGTGCAAGGCGATGAACCGCTCCTTCACCAACGTCATCTTCGGCGCCTTCGGCCAGGTCGAGGCGCGCGTCGCGAGCGGCGCCCAGAAGGCCTACAAGTCGGAGACGACCGAGGGAGCGGCGCAGCTCCTCGAGCAGGCCAGCCAGGTCGTGATCATCCCCGGCTACGGCATGGCCGTCGCCCAGGCTCAGCACAAGGTCCGCGAGCTGTACGACCAGCTCAAGAAGCGCGGGGTCACGGTCAAGTTCGCCATCCACCCGGTCGCCGGCAGGATGCCCGGCCACATGAACGTCCTGCTGGCCGAGGCGGACGTCCCCTACACGGATCTCGTGGAGATGGACGAGATCAACCCGGACATGCCCCAGTGCGACGTGGCGCTCGTCCTGGGGGCGAACGACGTCGTCAACCCCGCGGCCCGCACCGAGAAGTCGAGCCCCATCTATGGCATGCCGATCATCGACGCCGACAAGGCCCGCACCATCCTCGCCGTCAAGCGCAGCAAGAACCCCGGCTTCGCCGGCATCGACAACGAGCTGTACTACTCCGACAAGACCTGGATGCTGTTCGGCGACGCCAAGGCCGTCGTCGGCGAATTGGTCAAGCAGCTCTCGGGCGGGTCCAGCATCCATTAATGGTCGCGGCAAGGACGCCGGTCGCCGCCGATCACGGCGACGCGAGCATCTTCGCGGCGACCTCCTTCACGAGCTTCGCGGCGCACATCGCCGTGATCCCCGAGGGGTCGAGCCGGGGGTTGAGCTCCACGATGTCCGCGCCGACCAGGGGCACGTCGATCGCATGGACGAGGTCGATCACCTGTCTCGTGGTGGCCCCGCCGGGCTCTCTGTGCGAGACGCCCGGGGCGGCCGAAGGATCGAGAACGTCCATGTCGATCGACAGGTAGAGCGGTCCCGAAAACCGGAGGTCCAGCCGCTCCCTCCAGTCGCGCATCGCGACGACTTCGACCCCGAACCTCGATGCCTGCTCCCGCTGGTGCCGGTTCATGGTCCGGATGCCGACCTGCACCAGCCTCCTCGCCAACCGCTCCTCCATGATCCTCGCGAACGGGCAGGCGTGCGAGTCTCGCGATCCCGCGAATTCGTCGTACAGGTCCGGATGGGCGTCCAGATGCAGGATCTCGAGCCCGGGGTGCCTCTGCGCGAAGGCGCGGACCGTGCCGACGGTGACCGAGTGGTCACCGCCCAGCGCGAGCACCCGCGCGCCCGCGTCCAGCCGCTCTCCGACCGCCGACGCGATCGCGTCGAACGCCTTCTCGCCCTGAGGAAGCGACAGGTCGCCGTCGTCGGAGAACCCCGGCTCGCACGCGAGGTCGAGGCCGGATTCGGAACACAGGTTCGAGGAGCCCGAATGCAGCGCCTCGCGGATCGTCGCGGGCGCTTCGGCCGGCCCGCGGAGGTAGGATGAATTCTCGTCCAACGGCAGCCCCAGGATCACGACGCGCTTCCTCATGACCGACAGAATACCGCCTTTGTCGTCGCGTGCGTCACGGCTGAAGTGGCAGCCTGTGCTGTCTCCTTTCCCCGTGATATCGTGCCGATCATCCCGATGCGGATCCTGCGGGCCTGCGCCGCCGCGGTTTTCCTCCTGGCTCTCTCCGGGGCCACCGGCCTCCCGATCCTCGTTGGAGTCGCCCGGGCGTGCGCCATGTGCAGCAGCCGCTGTTGCTGCAGGCCGGCGGATGGCGGTCGGGTCTGCCGCCTCGCCCGGCCCTGTGCCGGGAGTGAGCGTGATAGCGCCCAGCCAGCCGGACCGACCCTGAAGGCCGTCCTTCAATGCCCGGCCCCCTGGCTGATGAGGCCGGCGAGCGCCCGACGTCGCCCTTCCGAAACCACCCCGACGCCACAAGGCTTCGTTCCGAGGCCGCCTGACCCACCGCCGCGACACCCTTCCCTCGCCTGATTCGGCTGCTCATCGAGTCTCGAATCACGCTCTGATTCAGCCGGGAGAGTGGAGGTCCGTCCATGTCATTCAAGTCTTCTGCCCGCCTCATCGTCCTCGCGGCGGTCGTCTTGTTCGCGTTCTTCGGTGAGTCTTTCGCCACCTGCGGCTCCGCCAATTGCTTCCTGATCACCGGGACCCAGGAGGGGGTCGCGGAAAAAGGGCGGGTCGTGCTCGATCTCTCCTTCCGTTACGTGCCGCAGGACCGGCGGCTCGACGGCCGGGACGGGACGGACGAGGTCCTGGCGCCCGCGATCGACTTCGACAGCGAGGCGATCGTGCCGGACCATCACCGCGAGATCGAGACCTTGAACGAGCTCGTCCAAGTGGACCTTGCCTGGGGCGTCTCTGCGCGACTGAGCGTCACGGCGGCGCTGCCGCTCCTCAACCATCGCTATCACGAGCACTTCGACGATGTCGGGACGCCTGAGGAGGCGTTCAGCAACTCGGCGGGCACGACCGGTTTCGGCGACCTGCGGCTGGGCGTGCGCCAGGCGCTCCTCGTCCGGCCGCAGGATCTCCTCGTCGGATCGCTGTCGGTCGAGCTGCCGACGGGCCCGTACCGCCTGCGCGACGACGAAGGGGCGATCGGCGAGCCGACGCTGATGCCCGGAAGTGGCTCGACCGATCTCGTGCTGGCGCTGCACTACGCCCACGTCTGGGGTGAGTCGGGCTGGGAGGGATTCGTCTCGGGCGGCTGGAAGCGGAGCGGCAGGAATCCGCTCGAATACCGGATGGGGGACGAGCGCCTGCTCAATGCCGGCCTGGAGCGCCGCGTCGGAGCCGGATTCACCTGGTCGCTCCAAATCAACGGCCGGAGCACCGGCCGGGACGACTACCTCGGCGAGAGCGTGCCGTCGACCGGCGCCCTTCTCGTCAACCTGACCCCGGGCCTGCGGGTGATGGCCCGCGAAGGCGAGACCACGTTCTACCTCTTCGCCCAGGTCCCCGTGTTCCAGGACGTCAACGAGGCGCAGCTGGCGCCGCGCCTCGGGCTCCTTCTGGGGTTCTCGAAAGCCTTCTGACAGCCGCCTGGGTCATGCGGCGCTCCCCCGGCCCGGTACCCTGGAGATTCCATGCCCTGATTCAGGTGTTCCCCGGGTCCGCTCGCGACGCGCCTTCCCCTACCCTGTCATGACTACAAACTCCCCGCGCCGGAGTGTGCGTATGCCGATCCACGTGCTGCTGGCGGAAGACCACGAACTCGTTCGTCAGGGACTCAAGGCTCTCCTGTCGAACGAAGGCTTCCTCGTCGTCGCCGAGGCGGCCGACGGACTCGAAGCCGTGCACCTGGCCCAAGAGCGCAAGCCCGATGTGGCAGTGCTCGATTTCTCGATGCCGAAGATGAACGGCGTGGAAGCGGCGGGCGAGATCATGGGGCAGAACTCCGGGACCAGAACGGTGATCTTGACGCAGCACGAGGGGGAGGCCTATTGCCTCGAGGCGCTTCGTGCCGGTGTTCACGGCTACGTCATCAAGTCCGAGGGGATCGCGGAGCTCGGGCAGGCCATCCGGGACGTGTCTGAGGGGCAGTTGTACGTCAGCCCCTCCCTGTCGCCAACGCTGGCAGCCGCATTCCGGCAGTACGCGGGGATCCCGACGGGCCCCCTGACGGCGCGCGAGAGAGACATCCTGCAGCTCATCGCCGAAGGCAACACCTCAAAGGAGATCGCGGCTGCGCTCGACATCAGCGACCGCACCGCCGAATCTTATCGCAGCCGGATCATGGTGAAGGTGGGAGTCAAGGACATCGCGGGGCTCGTCCGCTACGCTATCCGTCTCGGCCTCCTCGTTCCCTAACCCTCGGTCCTGGATTCCGGCCGATGCGAGGCCGGCGCGTTGCCCCGGGCCTCGCGGAGAAGCGAGGCCCGGGGGATCCGAAGTTACGGGTTGAGGAACGGCTGGACCAGGGCGAAGTAGAAGGCGAACGCTCCGTCGACGGTCGCATTGGCCTGCTCGTCGCACGCGTCGTTCACGTTGGTCCCGCAGAGCCCCGAGAGCTGACCGACGATCTGGGACGATCCATTGACGACCGGCGAGCCGCTGCTGCCTCCGTCGATGGCGCCGGTGATGTCCTTGCTGTAGATCCTCTCGCCGCGCGGCCAGCCGGAGCAGGTCCCGGCGCTCGTGCTGACGTTGTGCTGCGAGTACACTTGAGGTCCGAAGTTCGGGTTGCTGATCCGGTAGAGCGGCGTGCCGTTGCTGTTGGCCACCGGCGTCGAGTTCCAGCCCAGCAGGACCGTGCCTGCGGGAGGGGCCGTGTTCAGGTGCAGCAGCGTGAAGTCCCCCTTCCGTCCGGTCTTGGTCACGGTCGATCCGGTGGTCTGGAGTGAGCCGGCGTTGTGCGGACAGACACCGTTGCAGGACGAGGTATCGAACTGCCAGAAGAACTGGACGTTCTGCGCCGCGTTGTTCTTGCTCACGCAGTGGTTGGCGGTCAGGAAGTACAGCGTCTGGCCCGGAGCGTTGCTGGCGATGCGGCCCCCGGTGCAGGTGAAGATGAAGGCGCCCTGGACCCATTCCATCTTGGCGACGGCATCTTTCGCCGGAGCAGCGGGGCCCACACTGCCGCAGTTGGCATCCACGAGGCAGGCGATGTTGTCGGCGCAGGGCCACGTGTCGTGCGACTCGGGGAGGGGCTGAGGCGCGACCTCGACGGATGGGGCGCCGGCGAACTTGCGG
>DASRJX010000024.1:0-7749 GCA_035649235.1 Candidatus Cryosericum sp. | reverse complement strand
TCGACGTCGCGCGCGCCGTGGATGTTCGGGTTGCCGTCTCCGTCCATGTCGGTGACGCCCGGAGCCAGGGTCAGGACGTCCTGGTAGTTGCGGCCCAGGATCGGCAGCGCGTCGATGAATTCGGAAGAGATCTTGGTCGAGGTTGTCGTCGACTCCTGGTCGACCACGTCGGTGGTGCCGACGACCCGGATCTTCGTCTCCATCTCCTTGTTCGGACGCAGCTGTATCGGGATGCCCGTGACCCGGTTCGGCGTGACCTCGATGTCGGGCTGGGTCACCGTCGACATGCCGGGGAATTGCACGCGCACGCTATACCCCTTCCCGGGGGCCAGGGGCACGATGCGGAACTCACCCTTGGCGTCGGTCACCGCGCCTTGCTGGACGCCGAGGGATGCGTTCGAGACGACGACTGTCGCACCGGGGAGCGGCTCGCCATCCTTGTTAGTAACGGTCCCCCGGATGCCGCCCGTCGTCTGCGCGCTGGCGCTCTGGAGCGGGAGAAGCGATAGGGCCGAGGTCAGCAGGAGAAGGGTCAGGCTTCTCGTGACCATGAATCAGATCCTCCGGGCTGATGACATCTCCCGATCAGCCTCGCCGGGGCACCGGCCAGTTCGCAGAGCAAATATGGGTGATGTGATAGGTCCGAGTCTAGGAAAGGTCTCGGGTTGTGTCAAGAACTACCCTCCCGCACGACCGAGCCCGCATGCCTGGCATCCCAAAGCGTTTCTAATTCTACTGTCAAGCCCTGACCTGTCAAGGAGATCATGGAAGGGGTCTGAGCAGCGGTGCGGTTTCTGTACAGCGGGGGCCTCCCCACCCCCCGTAGCTCCAGCCGGAAGAGGGGAGCACAGGCCCGGCTCGGCGCTCAGGGGCGGTCGATCTTGAGCCGCTTGATCTTCTCGTTGAGGGTGGTCGCCTTGAGCCCCAGGAGCGCGGCGGCGCGGCGCTGCACCCCCCCGGCCCGCTTGAGGCTCTCGTGGATGATCTCGCGCTCGAAGCGCTCCATGGTCTCGTAGAAGGAGAAGGGGCCCTCCACCAGGGCGCTCGAGACGGAGGGGGCCCTCGTCGCGGCGCCCCGCAGGCCGTCGGGCAGGAGATCCGGGCCGATCAGAGGCTCCCGCGCCAGGACCACCGCCCGTTCGATGACGTTTTCGAGCTCCCGGACGTTGCCGCGCCACGCGTCGTCCACCAGGATGGCCATCGCCTGGGGAGTCACCCCCCGGACCTCCTTGCGGTTCTCTCCGGCGTACTTCTCGATGAAGTGCTCGATCAGCAGCGGAATGTCCTGCCGCCGCGCCCGCAAGGGCGGCAGGTCGAGCGTGATGACGTTGAGGCGGTAGTAGAGATCCTCGCGGAACTCCCCTCGGGTCACCAGATCCATGAGGTCGATGTTCGTGGCGGCGATGATCCGGACGTCCACCTGGACGCTCTGGACGGCGCCCAGCGGCAGGAACTCCTTTTCCTGGATGACCCTCAAGAGCTTGGCCTGGACTTCCGGCTTCACGCTGCTGATCTCGTCGAAGAAGATCGACCCGCCGTCCGCCACTTCGAACAGGCCCTTCTTGGCCTGCACGGCCCCGGTGAAGGCGCCCTTGACGTGTCCGAACAGGTTGCTCTCCAGAAGGTCGGCCGGCATGCTGCCGGAGTTGACCACGACGAAGGCCTCCGCCGGTCGCCCGGACCGGGCATGGATGGCCCGGGCCACCAGCTCCTTGCCCGTGCCGCTCTCCCCCTGCAAGAGGATGGTCGAGCGGCTGGGTGCCACCTGCTCGATCAGGTTGTACAGGTTGCGCATGGCCGGACTCCTGCCGATCAGTCCCCAGGACCCGGCCTTCCCCTGCAGGGCCCGGCGCAGCGTTCGGTTCTCGACCAGCAGCCTCCGGTGCCTCAACCCGTTCCGGATCGATCGGATCACGTCTTCGTTCTTGAACGGCTTGGTCAGGTAGTCATGCGCCCCCAGGCGCATGGCCTGCACCGCCGTCTCTACCGACCCGTAAGCGGTCAGCATCACTACGACCTGGCTCGGATCGCGCTTCAGCAGCTCGCCGAGCGCCTCGAGCCCCCCCATCCCCGGCAGCATGAGATCGAGCACGACGAGGTCGAACTCGCCCGTCTCCAGCGCCAGAAGGCCCGTCTCGGCGTCGGGAGCGAAGGTCAGCCCGTGCCTCTCGCGCGCCAGGATGTCGCGCAGGACCTCCTGGACTATCGGTTCGTCATCGATGATCAGGATCCGTCCGGGGCTCTCCTCCCGGACCAATTCCCGATCCAGCGGAATCGTCTCGACGATCGCCTCGCTCATGCAAGCACCCTCCTGGCGGTGGCCTCCGCGATCGGGAGGCTGATGGTGAAGCGCGACCCCTCGCCCGGCGTGCTCTCCGCGCTCAGGGTGCCCGCGTGCTCCTTGACGATTCCGTAGGAGACCGACAGTCCCAGTCCGGTCCCCTGGCCGCGCGGCTTGGTGGTGTAGAAGGGATCGTAGATCCTTTCCAGGTGCTCCGGCGCGATGCCGATCCCCGTGTCGCCGACCTGGATGCGGATCCGGCCCCCGGAGGAGGACGCCCGCACCGTCACGATGCCGCCCGCGGGCATGGCGTCGACGGCATTGAGCAGCAGGTTCATCAACACTTGTTGGAGCCGGCCCCGGTTCCCCTGGATGGTCGGGAGGGGCTCCTCGATCTCCTTCCGGAGCTCGATCCGCTTGCCCCGGAGATGGGGCTCGAACAGCTGCAGGGTCTCGGCGGCCATGGCGCTGGGGTCGATCGCGTGGTAGTCGTCGTCCGCCTGCCGCGCGAAATTGAGCAGGCTGCTCGCGATCCCCGCGGCGCGCTGGGTCTGCTGCGCGATCGTGCGCAGGATGGGGTACTCGGGATCCTGGGGCGAGCGGGACTCGAGCAGGAGCTGCGTGTAGGAGGAGATGCCGGTCAGGGGAGTGTTGACCTCGTGCGCGATCCCCGAGGCCAGAAGGCCTATCGAGGCGAGGTGCTCCCGGCGCTGGAGGTCCTCCTCGCGCCGCACCTGCTCGGTGATGTCGTCGACCGTATGGACCTGTCCCAGGATGCGACCGTCCGGGTCCCTGAGTGCCGAGCGCGTGAGGTTGACCACCGGGCGACCGCCTTTCCGCGTGCTGACGAGGGTCCGGTCCACGCGGCCGCCGTCCGTGGACCGCGGCTCCGGGATCACCTCGCCCACGGGCCTGCCGAGCAGCTCGTCGCGCGTCGCCCCATAGAGCGCCTCGAAGGCGCGGTTGATCCCCACCAGCCGCCCGTCCGGGCCGGAGACGATGATGCCGACGCGGCTCGACTCGAGGATGCTCTCCGTGAACACCTTGAGCGACTCGACCTCGCGGACCTTCTCGGCCAGGGCGCTGTAGAGCCGCGCCGATTCGAACGCCACGGCGGCGTGCCGGCAGAACGACACCAGGAGCTGCAGGTCCTCGGAGGTCGGCGGCTCGCCGTCCAGCGCGGTCCCGATCGCGACCACGGCGACAATCTGACCTTCGACCAGGAGCGGCAGGAGGTATTCCAGTCCGAGGTCCCTTAGCAGCCGGCGGCCGGTCGCGGTCTCGGCCGCGCCGGGGTGGTCGCGGAGGGAGAGATAGTCGACCCCGCGCAGGAGTCTCGCGATTGGACCGTCGAGATCGATCGCGCCCGCCGACTCGCTCACAAGCGAAGTCCCCTGCGGGTCCCGGACGAACACGTGCGCCGCTCCCACGCCGAAGGTCCGCTCCACGCGGCCCGTGAACTTCCGGACCAGCGTCGGCAGGCTCAGCTCGCGATTGAGCGCCTCGCCGAACTCGATCAGCGTGCGACGGTAGTCGTAACGCTCGCGATAGAAGAACTGATCGACCAGCCCTTTGAGCCGGCGGTGCAGCCTGGGGTAGAAGATGGCCGTCAGGAAGGTGGCCAGGATCAGGGCGGCGTTGAAGCCGGGCCGCCTGGCGCCTCCGGCCATGCGGTCCATCAGGACGTAGGAGGCCGCGTACGTCGCCGCCACGGCCAGGAGCATCCCGATCGCGACCGTGCCCTGCTTCAGGAACACGTCCAGATCGAGCAGCCGGTAGTGCACGATGGCGGCCGCGAAGGAGAGGGGCACCAGCGCCATCGGCAGCACCGACAGCTGGCTCCAGGCGCCGATCCGGACCCCCAGCGACAACGGCAGGAGGTAGAACAGGGCCGCCGGCAGGAAGCCGAACACGCTCCCCCAGGCCATCCACTTGAGCTGCCAGCGGGTCTGCAGCCTCTCGGCGGAGAGGTACGAGCGGACCGCCAGGGCGATGCCGGCGATGAGATAGGTGGCGACATAGAGCTGCTCCACCCGCTCCCGGAACCGGATGGCCGCCACCGGATCCTCGAAACGGTAAGCGCCGCCCAGAGGGATCAGGAAGATGTTGTAGAGCAGGAGCAGGACCGGGGGGATGTACAGGAGCGCCCGCCTGAGGCGGCGCCCGGCCGCGTTGCGATCGTCGTCGCTGAGGGCCACGTTGATGTGCACGAACAGGGCCGGGGCGGCGAGCAGGCCCACGAGATCGCCCCAGTAGGCGGCCAGATCGAGCATCCCACCACGGCCGGTCGGCGAGTGGACGAGATAGAGGTACATCGCCTGGCAGTGGAGCGCGAATGGCACCGCGGCCCGCGCCCGGGTGGCGCGCAGCCAGACGAGAAGCCCCACGGCGAGGAAAGTGAGCGACACGATCGCCAGGTAGTAGTCGACCGGATCGGCGCCGCCGATCCAGATGGGGCGCACCAGACACGAGAGGGTCTCGCCGTCGCGATCGACTTCGAGCTCGAGTGCCCCCCCGGGGGGGAGGGCCTGGAGCGCCCGCTCGGCCTGCGCCGCGCTCTCGGCCGGCTGGCGGGCGATCGTGAGCAGGCGGTCCCCCGGACGCAGGCCGCCTTTCCAGCCCGGCTCGCGGGGGATGACCGAATCGGCCAGGACGCCGGGCTGCGCGTCGACCCAGTCCACACCGATCTCCGGTTCCGTCGAGGCGCCCTTCGAGGCGAACGACTTCACGCCCCAGAGCAGGAGCAGGAGCGTGATAGCGAGGGCGAGGATGCGGGTGGAGCGCACGGGCCCTCTAGAAAGTGAGCCCGACGCCCCCGCTCAGGCGACCGGTGACGCCGGAGAGCAGGGACCCGCCGTTCGCCGCCAGCAGGGACTGGTACTCGAGTCCCTGCCACTCGACGAGCGCCCGCAGGCGCCCGCCGAGAATGCTGCGAGGAGAGGGAAGGACCTTGGAGAGCATGAGGTCGAGGCGCCGGTAGTCGAGCGGCGGCCCGATCGGCGGCCCGGGTTCCGGGCGCGACTCCGATGCGACGCGACGAAAGCCGATCTCCATCCGCGCCTCCCACGGCCGGTAGCCGATTCCGAGGCGCGTCTCGTAGAAACGCTCGGATCCGAACAACACCAGCGCCAGCGGGCCCTCCTCGATGACGGGAAGACTCCTCTCTCCTGCGCGGCCGACGGTCCCGCTCAGGCTGCCCTCGAGCGCCCCGAGATCGGCCGCCACCTGGACGTCGACCTCGCGCGTGGCCGCGCTGCTCTGGCCTGGCGCCGGCAGCTCCCTTGCGGCAGGTCGGCCGGGGACAGCGGCCTCGATGTCGATGAAGGCGTTCGGAGGAAGGAAGGCGAGTGACGCCGAGACCCGGATCTGCTCGTGCGGCGCGGCCTGGATCGCCAGCCGTCCGCCGGGGCGCCCGGGGTCGAGCAGGAGATCGGATCGAATGGTCATCTCCTTCGCGCTCCCGGCCAGGAGCACGCGGCTGACGCCGAGCCGCGGCACGGCCCGATCCTCACCCGCCTGGGAGTCGGTCCTGTATTCCAGCCCGTAGTCCATCTGCGTCAGCTCGCCGAGCCGCAGCCGCTCCCCCGCGTAGAGGTTGTATCCCCTGGCATCCACGCGCTCCATCTCCGTCGCGGCGGACGCCGTCCGATCGAGGGTGAGGAACGTACCGTCGCCGAAATCGGCCTCCCCGCCCCAGGCGCGCAGGCCGACGGCGAGGCGGTGTGTTGCGCCGCTCCCCAGCGCCATCTCACCCGTTCCCTCGAGGGAGCGCTGATGGATCCGGCCCGCTCCCGCGGTGGCGGTTCCGAACCAGCCGCGAAGCGCCGCGGTCCTCTCGCCTTCCACCGAACGATAGTCGATGCCGGCGGCCAGCCGGTCGGAGGCACCCGTGAGCCGCCCCGCCCCGTCCGGGAGGGCGATCCGGCTGCGTCCGCTCATGCCGTCGAGGCTCCAGGCGAGCTGTCTGTTGAGCGGTGCGTGCAGCGTGAGCGCCGTGGTGCGGGCACCGTCGTCGCTGTCCGCGGCGCCGTCGACCATCCCCAGCAGGTTCTCCGCCGCGAAGCTGTGCGCGAGGTCTCCGTCGACCGGGCCCAGAAGGGCCCGCTCCAGATTCGCCACGGCCGGCCCTTCGTCCACGTCCGCCGGATTCTCGTACGTGACGTCCGCGATCGATGCCTCCTCGTCCCGGAGCACGTCCGCGCGCTGCTGGCGGAGGAACCATTCTTCGTCCAGAACGCGCGCGTCCAGCGGATCGGCGCCCGCGCGCTTCGGCTCGGTCGGCCGCAATCGCATGCGCAGGACCCGGCTCGTTCGCGTGCAGACCTGCGCAAAGGAGATCTCGTAGCCGCGCTTCACGGCGGCGACGACGAATCGCCCTTCGGGCAGGCTGGCGGAGAAGGCGCCCCGGGCGTCGCTCTGGAGCCTGGCTGGAGGATCGATCTGGACCGACCCACCCGCGGGAAAAACCAGGATGGTAGCGTCGGCAACCGCCGTTCCACGGCTGTCGATCAGGCGGCCCGCCAGGGTCCCGTCTGATGCCACGGCCGAACCACTCAGGCGCAGCATCACAGCCGAGAGACCTGCCAGGCGAATCCAGGTGGGTTGCATCATCGGGACCCTCTGTCCAATTCTCCGAACATCCGATATTGGAACGGTCGGAGATCGATGATTCAGCGGCCCGTTACTCTAGTCGAAACAATGTGTTGTGTCAATTTCGGCCCGGATCGCCGACGCCCCCTGCGCGGCGCCGGATCGGCTCTGGCGAGCCCCGGGCGGCTAGGAGCCTGTCCGAGTAATGGCATGGGTCGCGCGCATGGGGCTTGCGAGTCCCAGGCGAGGCGCGAGGAGGAGGCGATGTGGAGCCATCGGCGACGACGAGCAACGAAGCATGGGGCCGCAACCCCCATGCGCCCAGAGGGTTCGCGGCGACGCGGGGTCGCCTGCGTCGTTGCCGCTCCTCGGCGATGTCCCGCATCGCCGTCGTCGCGGCGCCTCACATTCAACCCCGCGGCGCCGCGAACGCGACCCGTGCGATTACTCGGACAGGCTCCTAAAACCTGCAGGTCACCTGAACCCGGAACCGGACCCGGCCCCAGCCTTCGTCGGGCCCTCCCGAGAGCACCGCGAATTCCAGCAGCCGCGGCTCACCGGGCGCGACGACGAAGGTCTCGGAGGCTTCGACAGGGTGCCGGACCGACTCTCCGGAGGCAGATTGGGTCCCGACTTCGCCGCCGACCCTCACATCGATCTGCAGCCGTCCCGCCACGACGAGGATCGGGCTGAGCGTCACCTCGAGCTCCTCGCTCCGATAGCGCCGCTCCCCTTCGGTTCCATCCGGCAGCGCATGGTGGGAGCTCGTCGCCGTGCTCGCGCTGCGCCCCAAGGTCGCCGTGAGCACCTGCTGGCGCAGCAGCTCGGTCGGCTCTCCCTCAGCGCTCCTCTCGATCGTCACGTTGAGCGACACGAGG